>NZ_JBEYFC010000162.1:0-17465 GCF_040634175.1 Streptomyces sp. NPDC007162 | reverse complement strand
GGACGCCAGGGTCTTGGAGATCGTGTAGGTGCCGGGGTCGGGACCATGGCCGGGTGCAGCGCGCTGATCAGGATGAACGGCGAGGTGTAGTTGCAGAGCTGGGTCTCCAGGAGCTCCACCGGGGAGATCTGGTCGATGGTCTGCACCCAGGTGTTGGTCTCGACGACGTCCGGGACGAGGCCGCCCGCGTCGATGGCGGTGCCGTCGAGGTGCCGGGCGACGCTGGCGTTGCCCGCGACGAGCGCGAGGTCGGCGACCTTCTGCGCGTCGAGGCCGCTGGTGCCGACCGGGAGCGCGGCGATGCCGTCCACGGCGCCCGAGTTGAAGGCGCCGACGACGTGGTGGGCGGGGAGTTCGCCGGCGGGCAGCGGGGCGCTCTCGCCCTCGACCAGGGCCGCGTACGCGGAGGGCAGCCGGCGTACGGTCTGGGTCGCGTTGTTGATCAGGATGTCCAGCGGGCCCGCCGCGGTGACCTGCTCCGCGAGGGCCACGGCCTGGGCGGGGTCGCGCAGGTCGATGCCGACCACCTCCAGGCGGTGCAGCCAGTCCGCGGAGTCCTCCATCGCCTTGAAGCGGCGGATGGCGTCCTTCGGGAAGCGGGTGGTGATCGTGGTGTGCGCGCCGTCGCGCAGCAGCCGCAGCGCGATGTACATGCCGATCTTGGCGCGGCCGCCGGTGAGCAGGGCGCGCTTGCCGGTCAGGTCGGCGCGGGCGTCGCGCTTGGCGCGGTTCAGCCGGGCGCAGTCCGGACAGAGCTGGTGGTAGAAGTAGTCGACCTCGACGTAGCGGGTCTTGCAGGTGTAGCACGATCGCGGCCGCTGGAGTATGCCGGCGACCCGGCCCTCGTCGGTCCGCGAGGAGGGCAGCAGGCCCTCGGTCTCGTCGTCGATGCGCTGGGCGGAGCCGGTCGCGGTGGCCTCGGTGACCGCCTTGTCGTGGGCGGTCTTGGCAGCCCGCCGCTCCTGGCGCCGGCGCTGCTTGACCGTGCGGTAGACGCCGGCCGTGGCCCGGCGCACCGCGATGGCGTCCGGGTGGTCGACCTCCAGCCTGTCCAGTTCCTCCAGGACGCTGAGGCAGACGGCGAGCCGCTCGGGGTCGATACCGGGACCGTGGACGATCGCGTCCACCACGTCCACCGCGTCCTCGGCCGCCGGGCCGTCCTGTGTCACCGTCATCGCGCCGCCGCTTCCCTGATCCACCAGCGGCGCTCCGACTCGCGCCCGCTTTCGAACGGGGAATTTTACGGAGCGCCGGCCCGAAGGACCAAACCCGCCCGAATGACGGAGCGGGGAAGGGGCCCACGGAAGCCGCCGCGCCGAACCCCGGAGGCCGGGCACCGCCCGGCCACGGGCGACACTACGACCACACCACGAACCCGAAAGCCATCCGGCGGCCCCGCCCCACGGCGACCACCGTTCGGCAGCCACACCCCGAAACCACGGACTCCGGGGGGCCTCATTACTCCCCCGCCGCAGGCCACGGAGACCGTCCGGCAGTCCCGCTGCCCGCGGCGGGCGTCGTTCGGCGGTCTCGTGGCGGGGCCCGGGGCTTCGCGGCCTGGTCGCGGTCCCCGGAGTCAGGGCCGGGCCTCCCTCAGCAGTCGCACACCTCCATCAGGGCGTCCACCTCGTCGGTCACCGCGCGGGCGAGTACGTCGAGGTCGGGGACGGCCGTCGCGTCGGCCACCAGGCCGTAGTGGACCTGGTTGCGGTAGGTGGAGACGGCGACGGCGAGGGACTGGCCGGGCGCGAGCGGGGCCAGCGGGTAGACGGCGGTGAGCGGGTGGCCGCCCAGGCGCAGGCCGAGGCCGGGCAGCGGCACGCTGGTGACCAGGATGTCGAACCAGAGCCGGGCGGCCTGGCCGACGAGCGGCCCGCCGAGCCGGTGCCCGAGCGCCGGCACGTGGTCGGCGAGCAGGGCGACGGCACCGGCGCCCCGGTTGGGGCCGGCGTCCTTGTTGCGGACCATCGCCGTGCGGACGCGGTCAAGGCGGGCGAGCGGGTCGGGGTTGTCGACCGGAAGCCGTATCAGGTACCCGGAGAGCCGGTTGCCCTGTGGGGCGGCGCTGCGCGGACGGCGCTTGGACACGGGGATCAGGGCGCGCGGCGCGACGCCCACCGTGCCGTCGCCGCGCTCCTCCAGCCAGCGGCGCAGCGCCCCGGCGACGACGGCGATGAGCACGTCGTTGACGGTGCCGCCGACCGCCTTGCGGACACGGTGCACGTCGTCGATGTCGAGGTCGACCCCGGCGATGCTGCGGGTGCCGGTGGGCTCGGACCGCAGCGCGGTGGACGAGCTCACGCCGAGCGCGGACAGGGCGACGGAGGCCCCGATGTCCAGGGCCCGGCCCACGTCCGAGAGGGCGCCGCGCACCAGCTCGGGCATCCTGCGCACGTCCGGCAGCGCCAGCAGGGGCCGGGGTGCCTCGATGGGGCGGGGGGAGCGCTCGGGCAGGTCGAGCGGGTCCATGACACCGGCGGCCAGTTTGAGGGCGCGCAGCCCGTCGGCGAGGGCGTGGTGGAACTTGAACAGCACCGCGAAGGACACGCCGTCCTCGCCGGGCAGCACATGCGCCTCCCACGGCGGCCGGCCGCGCTCCAGCGGACGTTCCATCAGCCGGCCCGCGGCCGCCTGGAAGTCGCCGGTGGGTGCGTGCAGCCGGACGTGGTTGAGGGGGTCGAAGTCCGGGTCGGTCTCACGCGCGGCGCCGCCGAACGCCAGCGGCTGCCAGACGTCCCTGATGCGCATGCGCAGACCGGGCACGGCGGCCGCGCGGGCCGCGAGCAGGTCGGCGGCGTGCGCACCGGCCGTCGGCGAGTGCGCCGAGAACACACCGAGCGCGCCCAGGTGCATCGGGTGCCGGTCGGACTCGATGTTCCAGAACGCCAGATCGAGAGGGGCGAGCAGGTCAGCAGTCGCAGTCATCAAAGGGACGCCTCGCGTCGACGGAGGGTGGATCAGCAGTCAAACGCCGACACCCGATTACGGTCAAGTACGATCACGCTACGCTCAGTTAACAGCAGATTAAGTCCCGCCTCCCCCGAAAGAGGCGGGCCTCAAGGGACGGCAGAGGTCACTTCAGCGGCGGTGGCGCCGCCTCGGGTGACGTACCCCACTCCGACGGGCGCGGGCCGACCGTGAACGCCAGTGACCGCAGGGACCGCAGCGAACCGTTCGTCAGGTAGGTGCGGCCGTAGTCGGATCCGTCCCTGCGGGCCCGCTGGATGTAGCGGTCGGTGGCGGAGGTGCCGGGCGCGGTCACCGTGAAGCCGCCGCTCGGCCACCAGCGGCGGTCGAGGTGGACGTCGACGCGGTCGAAGACGGGCGTGGACAGGCCCCAGGTGCCGTACCCCGGCTGGACCGGGAAGAGGCCGACGGACGACAGCACGTTCCAGGCGGACATGGTGCCGAGGTCGTCGTTGCCGGTCATCCCGGTCGGCCCGTCGGTGAACAGGGTCAGGGCCGCGTGCACGACGTCGGTGGTCTGCCAGGGCCGGCCGGTGGAGAGGTAGGTGTAGGGGGCGATGAGGTCGGGCTCGTTCATCGGGTTGTAGACGGCCGCGTTGTAGTAGGTGTACGCGTCGCCGTGCACCCAGACCTCGCGGGCGGTCCTGACCGGATCGGCGAGGAGCCTGCCGTAGGCGAAGAAGGAGTCGAGCCGCCGGTTGGTGGCGTCCTCGCCGCCGATCAGGGAGATCACGCCGGGCAGGTCCTGCGGGACGAGCCACTGGTACTGCCAGGCGGTGCCCTCGTGGAAGCCGATGCCGCGGGCCGGGTCGGGGTTGCCGGTGAAGACGCCCTGGCCGTCGCGGGCGCGGAAGAAGCCGGTGGAGGGATCGAAGACGTTGCGGTAGTTCTGGGCCCGGGTGGCGTAGCGGGCCGCGTCCGCAGTGTGGCCGAGGTCCCGGGCCATCTGGCCGAGCATCGCGTCGGAGAGGGCGTACTCCAGGGTGACGGAGGCCCCGTGGTCGTAGTCGGAGTCGCCGACCTTGGCGTGCGGCCGGCCCTTGAGGTAGGGCGCGAAGCCGTTCGCCAGGTACTCGGCGTTGGCCTCGCGGCCGATGCCGGGGTTGGCGGCGGGCGGCACGCCGTCGGCGTTCTTCTTCAGCGCCCGGTAGGCGCGCTCCTCGTACCCCTTGAGCAGCCCCGTCTGGTAGGCCGTGGTCAGGAAGGGGGTGACCGGGTCGCCGGTCATGATGTTCGTCTCGACCGTGCCGTAGCCCCAGCGGGGCAGCCAGCCGCCCTCCTCGTCGATCTTCAGCACGGACAGGGCCATGTCGCGGGCCTCGCTCGGGGCGAGCAGGGCGAGCAGCTGGGCCTGGGTGCGGTAGGTGTCCCAGAGCGACCAGTTCTGGTAGTAGGTGAAGCCCCGGGCGCGGTGGATGCGGCGGTCCCAGCCGGTGTAGCGGCCGTCGGCGTCCTCGCCGACGCTCGGCGCGAGGAAACTGCGGTACAGGGACGAGTAGAAGGTGCGGCGGAGGGCGGGACCGCCACCCCTGACCCGGATGCCGGCGAGCCGCCGCTCCCAGGCGTCCCGGGCCTGCCGTCGTACCGTGTCGAACGAACGGCCGCCCTCGGCGCGGAGATTGGCCTCGGCACCGCGCGCGTCGACGTACGACAGGGCGGTGGTCGCCTCGACGGTACGGTCCCCGGTGGTGTCGAAGCGCACGTAGGCGCCGTCGGCTCCGGTCCGGGAGCCGGGGGTGACCGCGGCGCCGCGCCAGGTGCCGTAGCCGGTGAAGGGGCGGCTGAAGCGGGTGACCGTGTAGACGGTGTAGGGGGCGGTGTCCCGGCAGAAGCCGTGGCCGGTGATCCTGGTGCGGACGGTGTGGTCGTCGAGGATCTCGACCTCGCTGCTCACCGGCCTGTGCAGCGCCTGGGCCGCGTTGAGCAGGACGTTCGCCTTGCCGGTGGCCGGGAAGGTGTAGCGCTGCACGCCGGTGCGGGCGGTCGCCGTCAGCTCGGCCCGGACACCGGAGTCGAGGCCGACGCGGTAGTAGCCGGGGCTCGCCTGCTCGTCGGCGTGGTTGAACCCGGCGGCGTACCGGGCGTAGTCCGTCTGCGTGACGTCCCCCGTGGTCGGCAGCACGGGCAGGTCGCCGCCGATGGCACAGCCGACGCCGGAGAGGTGGACCAGGGAGAAGCCGCGGATCCGGTGCTGGGAGTAGTCGTAGCCGGTGCTGTGCCCGGTGTCCGGGGAGAACTGCACCATGCCGAAGGGCACGGCCGCGCCGGGGAAGGTGTTGCCCTCGTCCTGGCTGCCGATGAAGGGGTTCACCAGGTCGGTGAGGTGGCCGTCGGTCGGATCGGCGGCCCCCGCGGCGGGGGCGGTGAACAGCGCGGACGCTGTCAGCACCCCGGCGAGGCACAGCCGTGTGCGCCGGGTCCCTCTCATGTCGATGACCTCCGAAGTTCGACATCGCTGTCTGCATCGTGAGGGGGAAAGACCGCAAAGCCCGGCAAATAGGGGTTTTCACGTCCGGCGCGTCGCATACGAGTTGGGCCCGGCGCGAACGGCGCCGGGCCCGTGGCGGATCCGTGACTACGAGACCAGCTGCCCCTTCCCGAGGGCGATGACCCCGCCCTTGGAGACGGTGTACAGCTCGGCGTCCCGCTCCGGGTTGACGCCTATCGTGGCGCCGGGCGGGACCTCCACGTTCTTGTCGAGGACCGCGCCGCGCACCACCGCGCCCCGTCCCACGACCACGTTGTCGTGCAGTATCGACCCCTGGACCACCGCGCCCGGGTCGACGCGCACGCCCGGTGACAGCACGGACCGGGTGACCTGGCCGCGGATCAGGCAGCCCGCGCTGATGATCGACTCGCTCGCCATCCCGCCGGCGTTGAAACGGGCCGGGGAGAGCTGGTAGGAGTGGGTGTAGATGGGCCAGTTGCGGTTGAAGAGGTTGAAGGCCGGGCGCTCCGCGATCAGGTCCATGTGCGCGTCGTAGTACGCGTCGAGGGTGCCGACGTCCCGCCAGTAGCCGCGGTCGCGGCTGGTCTCGCCGGGGATGTGGTTGGTGCCGAAGTCGTAGAGCTGGGCCTCGCCGCGGGCGGTGAGCTGGGGCAGGATCGAACCGCCCATGTCGTGCACCGAGTCGTCGTCCTCGGCGTCCCGGTGCAGCGACTCGATCAGGGCCTTGGTGGTGAAGATGTAGTTGCCCATGGAGGCGAACACGGTGTCCGGGGCGTCCGGCAGGCCGGGCGGGTCGGCGGGCTTCTCCAGGAAGGTCTCTATCGTCCGGCCGTCCGAGCCCGGCGTGATCACACCGAACGCCGAGGACTCGGCGCGCGGGACGCGGATGCCCGCGACCGTGACCCCGGCGCCGCCCTCGATGTGCTGCTGGAGCATCTGCCGGGGGTCCATGCGGTAGACGTGGTCGGCACCGAACACCGCCACGTACTCGGGCTGTTCGTCGTTGACGAGGTTGAGGGACTGCAGGAGGGCGTCGGCGCTGCCCAGGTACCAGCGCGGGCCGAGCCGCTGCTGCGCCGGGACCGGAGTGACGTAGTTGCCGAGCAGACTGGACATCCGCCAGGTGGTGGTGATGTGCCGGTCCAGCGAGTGCGACTTGTACTGGGTCAGCACGCAGATGCGCAGCACGTCCGCGTTGACCAGGTTGGACAGGACGAAGTCGACCAGGCGGTAGGTACCGCCGAAGGTGACAGCTGGTTTGGCCCGGTCCGCGGTCAGCGGCATCAGGCGTTTGCCCTCCCCTCCGGCCAGCACGATCCCGAGTACCGAAGGCCCACCACGACGCATGGCCGCTCCCCTCACCCTGGTGCTCCATGCCTGCCCTCGGAGCACATCTGCTAAGCCTGCACCGGGATCACGTCGAGCAGGCGGCTTGTTCGTTACGGCTGTTCGAGGATCTCTGATCACGCCTGCTTCAGGATCTCCTCGTACAGCAGGACCGTGCGTCTCGCCACCGCGTCCCAGCCGAACTCGCCCACCGCGCGCTCCCGTCCGGCCTCACCCATCCGCCGGGCCGTCTCCCGGTCGCCGACCACCGTGTCCAGCGCTCGCGCAAGGCCCGCTTCGAAGTCGTCGTCGAGATCGACCAGCAGGCCGGTCTGGCCGTCCTCGACGACCTCGGGGATGCCGCCGACCCGGGACGCCACGACGGGCGTGCCGCAGGCCATCGCCTCCAGGTTGACGATGCCGAGCGGCTCGTACACCGAGGGGCAGGCGAACACGGCCGCGTGGGTGAGCAGTTGGACGACGTCGGCGCGCGGCAGCATCTGGGGGATCCAGTGCACGCCCTCGCGGACCCGGCTGAGCTCCTCGAAGAGCTCGCGGAACTCCCGGTCGATCTCCGGCGTGTCGGGCGCCCCGGCGCACAGCACGACCTGCGCCGCGGGGTCGATGTCCCGTACGGCGCGCAGCAGATGCGGGACGCCCTTCTGGCGGGTGATCCGGCCGACGAACAGCACGTAGGGGCGGTTCGGGTCGATGCCGGTCCGGGTGAGGACGTCGGTGCCGTGGTCCGGCCGGTACAGGGCGGTGTCGATGCCGTTGTGCACGACGTGGACCTTCGCCGGTTCGAGAGCCGGGTAGCAGGCGAGGATGTCCTCCCGCATGGCCCCGGAGACGGCGATCACGGCGTCGGCGGCCTCGATCGCGCTGCGCTCCGCCCAGCTGGACAGCGCGTAACCGCCGCCGAGTTGCTCGGCCTTCCAGGGGCGCAGCGGCTCCAGGGAGTGCGCGGTCACCACGTGCGGGACGCCGTACAGCATCTTGGCCACGTGACCGGCGAGGTTGGCGTACCAGGTGTGGGAGTGGACGAGATCGCGGCCTTCGAGTCCCGCGGCCATGGCGAGGTCCACGGAGAAGGTGCGCAGCGCGTCGTTGGCGGTGTCCAGGGCGGACCAGGGGCGGTGCCGGACCACGCCGACGCCGCGGCCCTCCCCCCAGCAGTGCACCTCCAGGTCGACCAGGGGCCGCAACTCCCGGGCGAGGAACTCCACGTGAACACCTGCACCGCCGTACACGTCCGGGGGGTACTCCCGGGTCAGCAGTCCGACTCGCACCCGCAACCCCTCGCTCTTGACGGCCGGTTGGTCCATGGTCACCCAGAAGCGGCGCGCGGGGAAGGGCGCGGTGGTTGTGTGAAACAACAGTCACCGCAGATCCCGCCGCCCGGTACCCGGTAGTAGAGGCAGCAGCTGCGACGGCGGAAGGACAGTCCGGTACGGGTGCCGGTGGGGTTCAGCCGCGGGTGCGCGAACAGGGCCGAGGTGAGGGCGCGGGCACGATGGGCGAGGTCCGGGTCGCCGTCGGCGCGGGCGCGGCGGTCCAGTTCGCGGGCGGCGCCGGCCAGCGCCGAGCCCGCGTTGCCCCACAGCAGGCCGGCGGCGACGCCGTAACGGGCGCGCAGGGCCGCGGCCAGGGGTTCGAGATGGCCGTGTACGACGGCGTCCACGAGGGTGGCCGGTCCGGCGCCGCCGGGCAGCGCGCGCACCTCGGTGAGCCAGAGGTCGTCCGGGGCGGTGGCGCCGGTGTCCCAGCGGAGCAGGCGGGGGTCCAGGTCGGGGAGGCGGCCGTACCGGGCGGCGCAGCCGAGGGCCACGGACCACAGCCGGGCGGCCAGCGCCTGGTGGGCGATGGAGGCGGCGACCCTGGGCTCGGGGGTCCGTAGCCGCTCCCCGACCGTGCCGACGCGGTGGGTGAGGGAATCGCGGCGGCCGTCCGGTGCGGCTTTCTCGAAGGCCGTCGCGTAGGTTCTCGCGAGGGTCGGCAGCGCGTCGGTCCGCGCCGCCGCGGTGCCCGTGGCCGCAGGGTGGAGCGTCCGCAGGACGAAGAAGCCGCCGAGCGGACGGAGCGCGGCGAGAGCGGGGTCCAGGTCCACGGACAGCAGTAGTACCAGGAGCGTCGGGCTTCCGACCGCCCGGCCCTCCACCCGGCGTCACCCACCCTGGGGATGATCGGGGTCCTTTCGTACTCCATCGGCAGTACGACGCATTGGGTGCTCAGGTACGACGACGGGAAGCAGCCGGGCGGGCAGAGTGTTGTGCATGGAAGCCGACCGATCACCGCGTGGGGCCAACCGGCCGCGCATGACGCGAAGGAGCCGTGCATGAGCGCCCTCGCGTTGTCCGTGTTGCTCTCCTTCGTCTCCGCCGTCGCCTACGCGGGCGGAGCGATCGTGCAGGAGCAGGTCGCGGTCTCCTCCCCCGACCGGCGGTACGCGCCGCTGCGGCGCCCGAGCTGGTGGGGGGCGATGGCGCTCAACGGTCTCGGCGGTCTGCTGCACGTCGTGGCCCTGGCCTACGGCCCGCTGAGCCTGGTCCAGCCGCTGGGCGCGCTCACCATCGTGTTCGCCCTGCCCATGGCGGCGCTGTTCGTGGGCCGCGGGGCCGGGACCACCGCCTGGCGCGGGGCGATCATGGCCACCGTCGGCCTCGCCGGTCTGCTCTCCCTGGTCGGCTCCTCCGACTCGCACACCCTCGACTCCGCGGGGCGGATCGGGGTCGCGCTGGTCACCGGCGGGGCGGTGGTCGCGCTGATGATCGCGGGACGGGCCGTGCACCGGCATCCGGCGGTGCGCAGCGTGCTGCTCGCCACCGCGTCCGGCATAGCCTTCGGCATGTCCTCGGTGTTCACCAAGGTGGTGGCGATCGACTGGGACGGCGGGATCGCCCCGGCCGACGCGGTCTGGCTGGCGGTGATCGGCGCCTACGCCGTGGCGGGCGTCATGATCTCCCAGGCCTCCTACCGCGGCGGCGGCCTCGCCGCCCCGCTGGCCACGCTGACGGTGGTCAACCCCGTGCTGGCCGCGGCGGTCGGCATCACGATGTTCGGCGAGGCGTTCCGCTACGGCGCGACCGGCACGCTGCTGGCGCTGGGCTGCGGTGCGGTCGCGGCGGGTGGCCTGATCCTGCTGACGACCGAACGCATCGAGAGCACACCGCACCCGGCCCCCACGACGCCTCTGCCGCAAAGCGCACCCGCGACGTCCCCCGAGCCCCTGGTCGAGGCACTGGTGGAGCTGGCGGAGGCGGTCGCGGTGGACGCCGGTCCCGTGCCGGACGGTCCCCCGGATGTCGTGTCGGGGAGGGGTGCTCCGGCGGAGGCCGGTGCGGTCGAGGGACGGCCGGGGTCCGGCGTGCTCGGCGGCGAGGCGGGTTCGCCCGCGCTCACGATGCCGCAGCAGCGCACGGCGTCCGCGGCGGACGTGGCCGACGTCCTGCTGCCCGCCGCCGACTACGTGCACGGCGCCCTGCTGGACCGGCGCCGTACGCGCGTCACATCCGTCAAATCCTGACGCCACCGGCCCGGAGATAGGCGACCGGGTCGATGTCCGAGCCGAATCCGGGCCCCGTCCGCACCTCGAAGTGCAGATGCGGGCCCGTGGTGTTCCCGGTGGCTCCCGAGCGGCCTATCCGCTGGCCCGTGGCGACGCCCTGCCCGGCCCGTACGGAGATGGCCGACAGATGGCCGTACTGCGAGTAGCGGCCGTCGGCGTGCCGGATCACCACCTGGTAGCCGTACGAGCCGCCCCACCCCGCCGTGACGACCTCCCCGGCCTCGATCGCCCTGACGGAGGTGCCGGTGGGCGCGAGGAAGTCGACGCCGGTGTGGTAGCCCTTCGACCAGTGCGAGCCGGACGCGTGGTACGGCGTGCCGACCGGGGCGTCGACCGGGGCGACGAGGGAGTGCCCGGTGTGGGTGGGGGTCTTCCTCGCCTCGGCCTTCGAACGGCTCTTCGCCGCTGGCTTCGTCTTGGCCTTCCGCTTCGCCTCGGCCCCGCCGGCCGGCTGCTCCGCCCTGGCGGCCCGGCCGGTCAGGCTCAGCCGCTGCCCGGGCAGGATCAGGTCCGGGTCCGCGCCGACCGTCGCGCGGTTGGCGGCGTACAGCCGGTGCCAGCCCCCGGTCACGTCGTGTTCGTCGGCGATCCCGGAGAGCGTGTCGCCGCGCACCACGGTGTACATCTCGGCCTTGCCTGCCCGGGATTGCGGCGTGGTCTGCGGCTGCACGTCCCGCACCGAGCTCTTGGCGGGGAGGGTGCGGGCGCTGTCGGTGTGCGTGCTCTCGACGTGCGTGCTTCCGGTGTGCGTGGGCCCGGTGCGCACGTCGGGTGTGCCGCCGCCGCGGGTCAGCCCGCCCCGCACCGAGCAGACCGGCCAGGCGCCCGGCCCCTGCCCGTCGAGGACCTTCTCCGCGACGGCTATCTGCTGGTCCCTGGTCGCGAGGTCGGCCCGCGGCGCGTACCGGGTGCCGCCGTACGCCTCCCAGGTGGACTGGGTGAACTGGAGCCCGCCGTAGTAGCCGTTGCCGGTGTTGATGTGCCAGTCGCCGCTGGACTCGCAGGCGGCGACCTTCTCCCAGGTGGTCACGGAGGCCGCCGTGGCGGTCCCGGCGGCGGCGAGCGGGATCGCGAGCCCGGCGCCGCCCGCCGTGACGGTGAGTGAGGCCCGGTTGATCCTGTTCGGCTGGTACCGGCGGTGCCGCCCGCGTTCGGCCATGTCTGAAGCCCCCTCGCCACGCGCATCAGGAAGGGCCAAAAGTAAGCGCCCCGAACAGGCCATGACAAGGCGGCAATCAGCCGCCTCACGCCCGGGGGGAAACGCCCGTCATGGGGCGAAGCACCCCATCCGCAAAGCGACTTGACGTCTCGTCGGTCACACGGTCCCGGCGAAGGGCCCGGTACGGCCTTTCCCGTGGTTACTGAGGCGTCGGCCCCGTGTCGTCCGTATCTGCGTGTGCGGCCGGTCGGACGGCGAGTCAGGATGGCCTTTGGGCAATACTGGCGGACACGGGGGCGGCAGCACCTTTTGCACGTTCTACAAGATCGCATCGATCTTTGAGGAGCAGGCGGTATGAGCACTTCGGCGCAGATCGGCGTCACGGGTCTCGCGGTCATGGGCCGCAACCTCGCCCGGAACTTCGCGCGCAACGGCTACACGGTGGCGTTGCACAACCGCACGGTGTCCAAGACACGCGAGCTGGTGGAGAACTTCGGGGACGAGGGCGACTTCATCGCGGCCGAGACGGCGAAGGAGTTCGTCCAGGCGCTGGAGCGCCCGCGCCGACTGGTCATCATGGTCAAGGCGGGCGCCCCCACGGACGCGGTGATCGAGGAGTTCGCCCCGCTCCTGGAGCCCGGCGACATGATCATCGACGGTGGCAACGCGCACTTCGCCGACACCCGGCGGCGCGAGAAGGCGCTGCGGGAGCAGGGCATCCACTTCGTCGGCATGGGAGTCTCCGGCGGCGAGGAGGGCGCGCTGCACGGGCCGAGCATCATGCCGGGCGGGCCGAAGGAGTCGTACGACTCGCTGGGCCCGATGCTGGAGAAGATCTCGGCGAAGGCGGCGGACGGCGCGCCCTGCGTCACGCACTGCGGCCCCGACGGCGCCGGGCACTTCGTGAAGATGGTGCACAACGGCATCGAGTACGCCGACATGCAGCTGATCGGCGAGGCGTACCAGCTGCTGCGCGATGTCGCCGGGTACTCCCCCGAGCAGATCACGGAGATCTTCCGCACCTGGAACACCGGCCGGCTCGACTCGTACCTGATCGAGATCACGGCCGAGGTGCTGGCCCACGTGGACGCGGCGACCGGGAAGCCGTTCGTGGACGTGGTGGTGGACCAGGCCGAGCAGAAGGGCACCGGCCGCTGGACCGTCCAGATCGCCCTCGACCTGGGCGTGCCGGTGTCGGGGATCGCCGAGGCGGTGTTCGCGCGTTCCCTGTCCGGCCATGCCGACCTGCGCGCCGCCTCCCGCGAGCTGGCCGGTCCGAAGCCGACCCCGCTGTCCGAGGCGGAGGCGGCGGCGTTCGCCGACCGGGTGGAGCAGGCGCTGTACGCGTCGAAGATCGTGTCGTACACGCAGGGCTTCCACGAGATCCAGGCGGGCAGCGACGAGTACGACTGGAACATCGACCTCGGTGCGGTCTCCGCGATCTGGCGGGGCGGGTGCATCATCCGGGCGGCGTTCCTGGACCGGATCCGCGCGGCCTACGACGCCCGCGCCGACCTGCCCAGCCTGCTGTCCGACGAGACGTTCGCCCGGGAGATCGCCGACGCGCAGGACGACTGGCGCGAGGTGATCATCGCGGCGACCCGGCAGGGGGTCGCGGTGCCCGGCTTCTCGGCGGCGCTGGCGTACTACGACGCGCTGCGGGCGGAGCGGCTGCCCGCGGCTCTCACGCAGGGCCAGCGGGACTTCTTCGGAGCGCACACGTACCGCAGGGTGGACCGGGAGGGGTCGTTCCACACGCTGTGGGGCGGGGACCGCGGCGAGGTCGGCGCGTAGGGCCGTCGGCCGCCGGGGCGCGGGTGAGCTGCGGTTTCGCGGCTCCCCGCGCCCTTCGCGTTCCCGGGGACCTGCAGGTCCGAGGCCCGTCAGGTGAGGGGCGGGCCCGGTTCGGGGCTGGGGGTCGGCTCCGGGCCGGGCGGGACCGGGGACGGGGCGGGGTCGGGGCCCGGGGACGGCGGGGTGGGCCCGGGGCCCGGATACGGCGGCGTGGGGGCCGGTTCCGGGCCCGGAGGCGGTTGCGGGTCGGGGACCGGGCTGGGATAGGGGTCCGGCGGCCGGGGGCCCGGGCCGGGCGGGGGGCCGGGGGGTACGGGGTCGGGCTGCGGGTTCGTCATGGCGTCCTCCGCCAGTGGCTCGATGTCACCTCTGGTGTACTGTCACGCGTACCCGGCCCGGGCTCCAGCACTCACCCGAACCACCCCGCAGGGCGAAGGCGTGCGGCTGTCAGAAGCGGCCGGGGTGGGCCACCAGCCACTCCTTCGCCGCGCGCAGCAGCTCGGGGTCGGGTGTGGGGGCGACGTCCGGGTGGCGTTCGGCCCACCTGACGACGTACGGGCAGAGCGGGGCCACCGGGGTGTCCTCGCGCTCGGAGATCGTGTACAGCTCGCGGGCGAGGGAGCCCGCGATGCCCTTCCCCTCGTGTTCCGGTTCCACGATGGTGTGCACGGGGACGAGGGCCCGGGAGGGCGACTCCAGCACGAAGTACTCGATGCGGCCGACGACTTCGCCGTCGGCGACCGCCTCCAGACGGCCGGCCCCCCGGTCGTCGCGGATCTCGATGTCGCTCATGTCGCCCTCCTGGTCGGCCCGTCAGACCGCTACGGCCTGCGGACTGCGCTCCTGGTCCGAGCCCGGTACCGGCTCGGACGGGTCGGCACCGAGCGCCACGATCCGGTTGTCGCGGTCGACGTGCACGACCCGCGGCCGAAACGTACGCGCCTCGGCGTCGGTGACCTGAGCGTAGCTGATGATGATCACCAGGTCGCCGGGGTGGACGAGGTGGGCGGCGGCACCGTTGATCCCGACCACCCCCGAGCCCCGCTCGCCCTCGATGACGTAGGTCTCCAGCCGGGCCCCGTTGGTGATGTCGACGATGTGGACCAGCTCACCGGGAAGCAGGTCGGCGGCGTCGAGCAGGTCGGCGTCGATGGTCACCGATCCCACGTAGTGCAGGTCGGCCTGGGTGACGGTGGCGCGGTGGATCTTGGACTTGAACAGAGTACGCAGCACTTTGGACTCCTGGAAGACGGCTCCCTGCCTGCTTTTTGCAGGTCAAGGGCGTTGTTCACTGTACATCGGCACTCCTCGAACTCGAAGGTCCCGAGGAACATCGATGCAGTACCCGTCGTCAGGGAGTGGCCGTCTCCTCCGGTGGCGGGTCCTCAGTGACCCGGAAGCGGTTGATGGCTTCGATGTGCCGGGCCCGCGTCTCCTCGTCGCGCACGCCCAGGCCTTCCTCGGGCGCCAGGCACAGCACGCCGACCTTGCCCTGGTGCAGGTTGCGGTGGACGTCGTAGGCGGCCTGGCCGGTGTCCTGGAGGGAGTAGACCTTGGACAGGGTGGGGTGGATCCTGCCCTTGGCGATCAGCCGGTTGGCCTCCCACGCCTCGCGGTAGTTGGCGAAGTGCGAGCCGATGATGCGCTTCAGCGACATCCACAGGTACCGGTTGTCGTAGACGTGCTCGTAGCCGGACGTCGACGCGCAGGTGACGACGGTGCCCCCCTTGCGCGTGACGTACACACTGGCGCCGAAGGTCTCGCGGCCGGGGTGCTCGAAGACAATGTCGACGTCCTCGCCGCCGGTCAGCTCGCGGATGCGGCCGCCGAACCGTTTCCATTCCTTCGGGTCCTGGGTGTGGGCGTCCTGCCAGAAGCGGTAGTCCTCGGCGTCGCGGTCGATGACGGCCTCGGCGCCCATCCTCCTGCATATCTCGGCCTTCTGCGGCGAGGAGACCACGCAGACCGGTGTGGCGCCGCCGGCGAGGACGAGTTGCGTGGCGTACGAGCCGAGGCCACCGCTCGCCCCCCAGACCAGGACGTTGTCGCCCTGCTTCATCCGGGCGCCGTTGCGGGAGACCAGCTGGCGGTAGGCGGTGGAGTTGACCAGGCCGGGGGCGGCGGCCTCCTCCCAGCTCAGGTGCGCGGGCTTGGGCATGAGCTGGTTGGACTTCACCAGCGCGATCTCCGCCAGGCCGCCGAAGTTGGTCTCGAAGCCCCAGATGCGCTGCTCGGGGTCGAGCATGGTGTCGCCGTGGCCGTCGGCGGACTCCAGTTCCACACTGAGGCAGTGCGCGACGACCTCGTCGCCGGGCTTCCAGACGTTGACGCCCGGACCGGTGCGCAGCACCACGCCCGCCAGGTCCGATCCCAGGACGTGGTAGGGCAGGTCGTGCCGGCGGGCCGACGCGCTGAGCCTGCCGTAGCGCTCCAGGAAGCGGAACGTCGGCAGCGGTTCGAAGACGGCCGACCACACGGTGTTGTAGTTGACCGAGGAGGCCATCACGGCCACCAGCGCCTCACCGGGGCCGGGCGACGGGGTCGGCACTTCCGCCATGTGGAGCGACTTCCGCGGATCCTTGTCGGCCGAGTCCACCCCCTCGAAGAGGTCGGTCTCGTCCTTGCGGGTGACGATGCCGCGGAAGGATTCGGGAATCCGGACACCGGCCCAGTCCTGCCGGGTGACGTCCTCGGAAAGGAGCGCGCTGGTCATGTCTTCCACGTACCGCACCTTAAAGTGACGAGGTCAGCGCGGGAACCCCAGATTCTCGGGCCCCGTGCAGGAGGGGTACCCCCCTTACTCCGTCGTCGGGCCCTGCACCGTGGGATAAGGGGTGTCCGAGGGTACGGCCGTCGCGGCGTGCCCCGCGATCAGTCCGACGATCGGCGCCTGGTGCGCCGACAGGTAGAAGTGGCCGCCGGCGAAGACCCGGAGCGTGAACGGCCCTTCGGTGTGCTCGGCCCAGGCCCGCGCCTCGTCCAGGGTCACCTTGGGATCGTCGTCACCGATCAGGCACACCACCGGGCACCGCAGCTTCGGCCCCGGCTCGTACCGGTAGGTCTCGATGGCCCGGTAGTCGGCGCGGATCGCCGGCAGCACCATCCGCTGCACCTCCGGATCGGTGAGGAGTCCCGCGTCCGTGCCGTTCAGCCGGCGTATCTCCGCGAGGACGCCCTGGTCGTCCCGCAGGTGCACGGTCTCCGCCCGGACGCGGGACGGTGCACGTCGGGCGGAGACGAACAGGCCCCCCAGGACGATGCCGTGGTCGTTCTCCAGCCGGCGCGCGATCTCGAAGCCGAGGATCGCTCCGAGGCTGTGCCCGAAGAAGAGCAGTGGCCGGTCCGCCCAGGGCAGCAGTTCCGCCACCGCCTCGTCGGCCAGCTCGGCGATGCTGGTCGCACAGGGCTCGGCGCGCCGGTCCTGCCGGCCCGGGTACTGCAGGGCCACGACGTCGACGGAGGGCGGCATCGCCGCCGAGACCGGGTGGTAGAAGGAGGCGGAGCCGCCGGCGTGGGGCAGACAGACCAGCCGGACGTCACTGTCGGAACGGGGGTGGTAGCGGCGGATCCACGCACTGTTCCGCTCGGTCGGGTCGGCCATGTCGCTGAGAAGTCCCTTCCACGGACAACCACGGAGCACGCTGGGAACGCTGACCTGTCACCATCTGCGTCACAGTCTCCCTGTGCGTGAGCGGCGTTCGCACCCCCTATCACCCCCCTCAGCCGGTCACCCGAGGTCGACCCACACCTTGCCCGATGCGGTGGCCGCCGCGGCGAACGCCTCGTCGACGTCGTCCAGGGGGTAGCCATCGCTGACCACCGCGCCCAGGGGGGAGGATGACGGTGAGCGCAGCGCGCCGACGGTCCGGGCGAAGTCCCCGGGGTGGTCGTAGACCATGCTGCCGATGAGGGTGACCTGCCCGGCCACCAGGTCACGGGGAGAGATCTCGAGCGGCGCGGTGCCGAGGCCGATCAGTACGGCGGTGCCGTACGGGGCGAGGCGCCGCAGCCCCTGCTCGACGGCTCCGGAGGCGCCGGAGGTCTCGAAGAGGTACGGGAACGTCTCGCCGCCCGGCGGCGCCGACAGCGCGCCCAGGGAACAAGCCCGTTCAAGGCGGGCCGCGTTGGGCTCCTGGACGTACACCGTCACCCCGTGCTCGACCAGTGCCCGGCACAGCAGCAGGCCCTGCGAGCCGGCACCGGTC
>NZ_JBEYFC010000161.1:0-17567 GCF_040634175.1 Streptomyces sp. NPDC007162 | reverse complement strand
GTCCGGGGCGGCCAGGCCTACCCGGACACCCTGGTCGGCACCGACTCGCACACCACCATGGTCAACGGCCTCGGCGTGCTCGGCTGGGGCGTCGGCGGCATCGAGGCCGAGGCCGCCATGCTCGGCCAGCCGGTCTCCATGCTCATCCCGCGCGTCGTCGGCTTCAAGCTGACCGGTGAGCTCAAGCCGGGCACGACCGCCACGGACCTCGTGCTCACCATCACCGAGATGCTCCGCAAGCACGGTGTGGTCGGCAAGTTCGTCGAGTTCTACGGCGAGGGCGTGGCCGCCACCTCCCTCGCCAACCGCGCCACCATCGGCAACATGTCGCCGGAGTTCGGCTCCACCGCCGCGATCTTCCCGATCGACGACGAGACCCTGAACTACCTGCGTCTGACCGGCCGCAGCAACCAGCAGGTCGCGCTCGTCGAGGCGTACGCCAAGGAGCAGGGCCTCTGGCTGGACCCGCAGGCCGAGCCCGACTTCTCCGAGAAGCTGGAGCTGGACCTCTCCACGGTCGTCCCCTCCATCGCCGGCCCGAAGCGCCCGCAGGACCGTATCGTCCTCGCCAACGCCGCCCAGCAGTTCAAGTCGGACGTCCTCAACTACGTCGACAGCGTGGACGAGTCCGGCAAGGAGTCCTTCCCGGCCTCCGACGCCCCGGCCGTCGCGCCCAACGGCGCCCCGTCCAACCCGGTCACCGTGACCGCCCCCGACGGCACCACGTACGAGATCGACCACGGCGCCGTCACCGTCGCCGCGATCACCTCCTGCACCAACACCTCCAACCCGTACGTCATGGTCGCCGCCGCCCTGGTGGCCAAGAAGGCGGTCGAGAAGGGCCTGACCCGCAAGCCCTGGGTCAAGACCACCCTCGCCCCGGGTTCCAAGGTCGTCACCGACTACTTCGACAAGGCGGGCCTGACCCCCTACCTCGACAAGGTCGGCTTCAACCTGGTCGGTTACGGCTGCACCACCTGCATCGGCAACTCCGGCCCGCTGCCGGAGGAGGTCTCCAAGGCCGTCAACGACCACGACCTCGCGGTCACCGCGGTCCTCTCCGGCAACCGGAACTTCGAGGGCCGTATCAACCCCGACGTCAAGATGAACTACCTGGCCTCCCCGCCGCTGGTCGTCGCGTACGCCCTCGCCGGCTCCATGAAGGTGGACATCACCAAGGACGCCCTCGGCACCGACCAGGACGGCAAGCCGGTCTACCTGGCCGACATCTGGCCGACCGAGGCCGAGGTCAACGACGTCGTCGCCAACGCGATCGGCGAGGACATGTTCAACAAGTCCTACGCCGACGTCTTCGCCGGTGACGCCCAGTGGCAGTCGCTCCCGGTCCCGACCGGCGACACCTTCGAGTGGGACGCCGAGTCGACCTACGTCCGCAAGCCCCCGTACTTCGAGGGCATGCAGCACGAGCCGGCCCCGGTCACCGACATCTCCGGCGCCCGCGTCCTCGCCAAGCTGGGCGACTCGGTCACCACCGACCACATCTCGCCCGCCGGTGCCATCAAGGCCGACACCCCGGCCGGCAAGTACCTCACCGAGCACGGTGTGGAGCGTCGTGACTTCAACTCCTACGGCTCCCGCCGAGGCAACCACGAGGTCATGATCCGCGGCACGTTCGCCAACATCCGCCTGCGCAACCAGATCGCGCCGGGCACCGAGGGCGGCTACACCCGCGACTTCACCCAGGCGGACGCGCCGGTGTCGTTCATCTACGACGCCTCGCGCAACTACATCGAGCAGGGCATCCCGCTGGTCGTCCTGGCCGGCAAGGAGTACGGCTCCGGCTCGTCCCGCGACTGGGCCGCCAAGGGCACCGCGCTGCTCGGCGTCAAGGCCGTCATCGCCGAGTCGTACGAGCGCATCCACCGCTCGAACCTCATCGGCATGGGCGTCCTGCCGCTGCAGTTCCCGGAGGGCGCCAGCGCCGGGTCCCTCGGCCTGACCGGCGAGGAGACCTTCTCCTTCACCGGCGTCGAGGAGCTCAACAACGGCACCACCCCGCGCACGGTCAAGGTCACCACCGACACGGGCGTCGAGTTCGACGCGGTCGTCCGGATCGACACCCCCGGTGAGGCCGACTACTACCGCAACGGCGGCATCATGCAGTACGTGCTGCGCCAGCTTGTCGCTTCTTGAGCTGACGTGAACGAGCGCCCTGCCCCTGCATCTCGCGGGGTGCGGGGCGCTCGCGCTCGTCGGCGCCGAAGACGCGCCTGCGACCACGGGCACCTGGTACCAGGGCGCTGTTGGCCAACCCGGGGTCCTGATCGTTTCGCCCCGTCGACCGAGTTCTGGTCGGCGGGGCGAAGTCGTGCGAAGCGGCTGCTGCCGGTGTGGGCTCGTGGGGCGTTGGTGAGGTGGGCGTCGATGCGGGCGAGGTCGATCGCGACGCCGGCACCGCCGTGCCTCTTCCGCTTCTGCTGAGCGGTCCGCCCGCCCGACAAGCCTGACCGCCTCCGAACGCGCACGGTCGAAGAGGTGGTCCTTTGCCTGAGCCGGACCGACAACGGTCCACCGAACCGTGGGCCCTTGGCCGACCCTTCGCATCCTCATGGCGTCAGGACGCCGTGCCGACGCGCTTGCCCAGTTCGACGGCGTTGGCAGGGTGACGACGTCGGCGGCGCTCGTACACGGGACGGCACTGAGATCCAGGCGCGTACCACCCAGCGGGTCGGGGGTGTGCGGGAGGATGGTGTGCATGAGTCAACTCGGTGCTGCGCTACGGGCGTGGCGGGACCGGCTGGACCCGGCGACGGTCGGCCTCGCACCCGGCGCGCGGTCGGCGCGCGGCCGACACCCGAACGGCGCCCGTCGGCCGAACCACAGTGGCGCGTGCGGCAGAATTTCGGGCATGGGGATAGTCGCCGGGTTGGACAGCTCACCCGATTTCACTCGCATCGTGGTCTGCGACACGGACACCGGTGCGGTGCTCCGGCAGGGATACGCACCGCATCCCGTCGACACGCCGGACGGCGCGGCGCGCCCCAGTGACGTCGACCCGCAGGCCTGGCTGCTGTCCCTCGGGGAGGCGGCCGGCGGCGGTCTCCTGGAGGGCGTGCAGGCCATCGGCGTGTCCGCGCAGCAGAACGCGCTGGTCCCGCTCGACGCCCAGGGCAACACCGTCCGCCCCGCGATGGTCGGCGGCGACAAGCGCGCCCAGGTCGCCGCGGCCGATCTCATCGACGCGCTCGGCGGGCGGGAGGCCTGGGCGCAGGCGGTGGGCTGCGTGCCGCAGGCGGCCCAGCCGGTGACCAAGCTGCGCTGGCTGGCCAAGAGCGAGCCGGAGAACGCCCGGCGTACCGCCGTACTGCTCCAGGCGCACGACTGGCTGGTCTGGCAGTTGCTGGGGCGGCCGGTCAGGAGGACCACCGATCGCGGGGGCGCCTCCGGGACCGGTTACTGGTCGGCTGCCACCGGCGGGTACCGGCCCGACCTCGTCGAACTCGCCCTCGGCCACCAGGCCATGCTGCCCGAGGTGATCGGCCCCTCCGACGCGGCCGGTACGACGCCTGAGGGGCTGCTGATCTCCGCGGGGACCGGCGAGACCATGGCCGCCGCGTTCGGGCTCGGGCTCGGTTTCGGGGACGCCGTGGTGTCGCTGGGGGCCTCGGGGTCGGTCATGGCCGTGCATCCGGAGGCGCTCGCCGACCCCTCCGGGATGATCACGTCGCTCGCCGACGCCACCGGTATGCACCTGCCGGTGGTGACCACCCTCAACGCCGTGCGGGCCCTGCGCGGGACCGCCGAACTGCTCGGGCTGACCGATCTGGAGAGCCTCTCCGACCTGGCGATGAAGTCGACGCCCGGCTCGCACGGACTGGTCATGCTGCCGTACCTGGAGGGCGAGCGGACGCCGAACCTGCCGCACACCGCGGGGACGCTGGCCGGGCTACGCCGGGAGTCGATGAAGGCCGAGCATCTCGCGCGGGCCTCCTTCGAGGGGATGCTGTGCGGGCTGGCCGACGCGCTCGACGTGCTGCGCGGGCGCGGGGTGGAGGTGCGGCGGGTCTTCCTGCTGGGGCCGGCCGCCGAGCTGCCGGCCGTGCAGGCGGCGGCGCCGATGCTGTTCGGTGCGCAGGTCGTCGTACCGCAGCCGGCGGACTACGCGGCGATCGGGGCGGCACGGCAGGCGGCCTGGGCGCTGGGGGTGTCGCAGGGCGCCCTGGACCCGCGGACCCCGCCGGTGTGGCAGGGCGCCACCGCCCAGGTGCTGGAGCCGGGTGACGAACTGGCGGTGGGACAGGCGGTGCGGCAGCAGTACGTGTCCGTGCGGGAGCAGACCCATCCCGGGGCGTTCCGGTCGTAACCGGGCGAAGGGCGGATACGCTGTCGGGTTAATCGGTTGAGGTAACGCGGGTGGAGTGTCGGACGATAGGGGCCTAGGGCAAGCGATCCCGTCCGTCCGGGCAGGCGCGACCCCGCCCCCACCGCCGACTCCGAGAGACGTAGCGTGCTCATACGACTTCTGCGGACCTATCTCAGGCCCTACAGGAAACCCATCTCCATCCTGGTGCTGCTGCAGTTCCTGCAGACCTGCGCCACTCTCTACCTGCCCACGCTCAACGCGCACATCATCGACAACGGCGTCGTGAAGGGTGACACGGATTACATCCTGTCCTTCGGCGCGCTGATGATCGGCATCTCGCTGGCCCAGGTGGTGTGCAACATCGGTGCCGTCTACTACGGCGCGAGGACCGCTTCGGCGCTCGGCCGGGACGTGCGGGCCGCCGTCTTCGACCGGGTGCAGTCCTTCTCCTCGCGTGAGGTGGGTCACTTCGGGGCGCCCTCGCTCATCACCCGTACGACCAACGACGTACAGCAGGTCCAGATGCTGGTCCTGATGACGTTCACGCTGATGGTGTCGGCGCCCATCATGTGCGTCGGCGGCATCGTGCTCGCCCTCGGGCTGGACGCGCCGCTGTCCGGGGTACTGGTGGCGGTCGTACCCGTGCTGGGCATCTCGGTGACCCTGATCGTGCGCCGGCTGCGGCCGCTGTTCCGGGCGATGCAGGTGCGTCTCGACACGGTGAACCGGGTGCTGCGCGAGCAGATCACCGGCAACCGGGTGATCCGCGCGTTCGTCCGCGACGAGTACGAGCAGGGCCGGTTCGGGAAGGCCAACAAGGACCTGACCGAGATGCAGCTGGCCACCGGCAACATGCTGGCGCTGATGTTCCCGATCGTCATGACGACGGTGAACGTCTCGTCGATCGCGGTGGTGTGGTTCGGCGCCCACCGGATCGACAGCGGCCAGATGGCGATCGGTGACCTGACCGCGTTCCTCGCCTACCTGATGCAGATCGTGATGTCCGTGATGATGGCCACCTTCATGTTCATGATGGTGCCGCGCGCGGAGGTCTGCGCCGAGCGCATCGAGGAGGTCCTGGACACCGAGTCCAGCGTCGTCCCGCCGCTCGCCCCGGTCACCGAACTGCGCCGGCACGGCCATCTGGAGATCCGCGGCGCGGGCTTCTGCTATCCGGGTGCCGAGGAGCCGGTCCTCAAGGCCGTCGACCTGGTGGCCAGGCCCGGCGAGGTGACCGCCGTGATCGGTTCCACCGGCAGCGGCAAGTCCACCCTGCTGGGGCTCGTCTCCCGCCTCTTCGACGCCACGGACGGCGCTGTCCTCGTGGACGGGGAGAGCGTCTCGGAACTCGACCCGAAGCTGCTCGCGAAGACGGTCGGCCTGGTCCCGCAGAAGCCCTACCTGTTCGCCGGGACCGTGGCGACCAACCTGCGCTACGGCAACCCGGACGCCACCGACGAGGAGCTCTGGTACGCGCTGGAGGTGGCGCAGGCCAAGGGGTTCGTCGAGAAGCTGGAGGGCGGGCTGAACGCGCCCATCGCGCAGGGCGGTACGAACGTCTCGGGCGGTCAGCGGCAGCGGCTCGCCATCGCCCGTACGCTCGTGCAGCGCCCGGAGATCTACCTCTTCGACGACTCCTTCTCCGCCCTCGACTACGCGACCGACGCCGCCCTGCGCGCCGCGCTCGCCCACGAGACGGCCCAGGCGACCGTCGTCATCGTCGCCCAGCGGGTGGCGACCATCAGGGACGCCGACCGGATCGTCGTCCTCGACGAGGGACGGGTCGTCGGCACCGGCCGCCACCACGAACTCATGGCAGGCAACGAGACCTACCGGGAGATCGTGCTCTCCCAGCTGACGGAAGCGGAGGCTGCCTGATGGCCGGGCCCATGGGACGCATGATGGCCGGGGGCGGCCCCGACCAGCGGTCGATGGACTTCAAGAACTCGGGCAAACGGCTGGTCGCCCGGTTCAAACCCGAACGGCTCACGATCTACCTGCTGCTGGTCTGCGTGGTCGCCAGCGTCACCCTCAACGTGATCGGTCCCAAGATCCTCGGCAAGGCCACCGACCTGGTGTTCGCCGGGGTCATCGGCAAGCAGATGCCGGCCGGGGCCACCAAGGACCAGGTTCTCGCGGGCATGCGCGAACGGGGCCAGGGCACCGTCGCCGACATGCTGAAGAGCACCGACTTCACCCCGGGCAAGGGCATCGACTTCGGCCAGGTCGGCGACGTCCTGCTCTTCGCCCTCTGTACGTACGTCGTCGCGGGCCTGCTGATGGCGGTGGCGACCCGACTCGTCAACCGGTCCGTCAACCGCACGATGTACCGGCTGCGTGAGGACGTCCAGACGAAGCTGTCCCGGCTGCCGCTGTCGTACTTCGACAAGCGCCAGCGCGGCGAGGTGCTGTCCCGGGCGACCAACGACATCGACAACATCGGCCAGACCCTCCAGCAGTCGATGGGCCAGCTCATCAACTCGGTGCTGACCATCGTCGGCGTGCTCGCGGTGATGTTCTGGGTGTCCTGGCTGCTGGCCCTGGTCGCGCTGGCGACGGTGCCGCTGTCCTTCCTGGTCGCCACCCGCATCGGCAAGCGTTCCCAGCCGCACTTCGTCCAGCAGTGGCGCTCCACCGGCAAACTGAACGCGCACGTCGAGGAGATGTACACCGGGCACACCCTGGTGAAGGTCTTCGGCCGTCAGGAGGAGTCGGCGCAGCAGTTCGCCGAGCAGAACGACGCGCTGTACGAGGCCGGGTTCAAGGCGCAGTTCAACAGCGGTGTGATGCAGCCGCTGATGATGTTCGTGTCGAACCTGAACTACGTGCTCGTCGCCGTCGTCGGCGGCCTGCGCGTCGCGTCCGGCGCGCTGTCCATCGGTGACGTCCAGGCGTTCATCCAGTACTCCCGGCAGTTCTCCATGCCGCTGACCCAGGTCGCCTCCATGGCCAACCTGGTGCAGTCCGGGGTCGCGTCGGCGGAGCGGATCTTCGAACTCCTCGACGCGGAGGAGCAGAAGGCCGACCCGGTGCCGGGCGAGCGTCCCGCGGAGCTGCGCGGGCGGGTGGCGCTGGAGCACGTCTCCTTCCGCTACGACCCCGAGAAGCCGCTCATCGAGGACCTGTCCCTGACGGTCGAACCCGGGCACACGGTCGCGATCGTCGGCCCGACCGGCGCCGGCAAGACCACGCTGGTGAACCTGCTGATGCGGTTCTACGACGTCTCCGGCGGCCGGATCACCCTCGACGGCGTCGACATCACCCACATGTCCCGGGACGAACTCCGGACCGGGATCGGCATGGTGCTCCAGGACACCTGGCTGTTCGGCGGCACGATCGCGGAGAACATCGCGTACGGCGCGTCCCGTGAGGTCACGCGGGGCGAGATCGAGGAGGCGGCGCGGGCGGCCCACGCGGACCGGTTCGTGCGCACCCTCCCCGACGGCTACGACACCGTGATCGACGACGAGGGCACCGGTGTCAGCGCCGGCGAGAAGCAGCTCATCACCATCGCGCGGGCGTTCCTGTCCGATCCGACGATCCTCGTCCTCGACGAGGCGACGTCGTCGGTCGACACCCGCACCGAGGTGCTGATCCAGAAGGCGATGGCCAAACTGGCGCACGGCCGCACGTCGTTCGTGATCGCCCACCGCCTGTCGACGATCCGGGACGCGGACACCATCCTGGTGATGGAGAACGGGTCGATCGTGGAACAGGGCGCGCACACCGACCTGCTGGCGGCGGACGGGGCGTACGCGCGGCTGTACAAGGCGCAGTTCGCGCAGGCGGTGGCCGAGGTGGACTGAGCGGGTGCGGTGCGCTGTGGGCGCGGGCGGGCGAGTGAACCTCCCCCGCCCGCGCCCGGCGTCAGTCCAGGTAACCCCGAAGCTGGTCCGCGAACGCGTGGTCCCGCAGCTTGTTCAGCGTCTTCGACTCGATCTGCCGGATCCGCTCCCGCGTCACCCCGAAGATCCGCCCGATCTCCTCCAGCGTCCGCGGCCTCCCGTCGGCCAGCCCGTACCGCAGCTGCACGACCTTCCGCTCCCGCTCCCCCAGCGTCGACAGCACCGCCTCCAGGTGCTCGCGCAACAGCAGGAACGCCGCCGACTCCACCGGACTCGCCGCGTCCCCGTCCTCGATGAGGTCCCCGAGGGCGACGTCGTCCTCCTCGCCCACCGGCGCGTGCAGCGACACCGGTTCCTGCGCCAGCCGCAGCACCTCCCCCACCCGCTCCGGCGCCAGCTCCAGATGCGCGGCGACCTCCTCCGCCGTCGGCTCGTACCCCCGTTCCTGGAGCATCCGGCGCTGGACGCGCACCACCCGGTTGATCAGCTCCACCACGTGCACCGGGACGCGTATCGTGCGGGCCTGGTCGGCGAGGGCGCGGGACATGGCCTGCCGGATCCACCAGGTCGCGTAGGTGGAGAACTTGTAGCCGCGGGCGTAGTCGAACTTCTCGACGGCGCGGATGAGACCGAGGTTCCCCTCCTGGACCAGGTCCAGCATGGTGAGGCCGCGGCCGACGTACCGCTTGGCCACGGACACGACGAGCCGCAGGTTCGCCTCGATGAGGCGGCGCTTGGCCATCCGGCCCATCACGACCAGCCGGTCCAGGTCCAGCGCCAGCTCGCTGTCGAGGTCGGGCGCGCCGCTGAGCTTCTCCTCGGCGAACAGCCCGGCCTCGACGCGGCGGGCGAGTTCGACCTCCTCGGCGGCGGTGAGCAGCGGGATCCGGCCGATCTCCCGCAGGTACTGGCGGAACAGGTCGGAGGAGGGGCCGCCGGTGTCGGCGCGGGCGGCGGCGCGCGCCTGCGCGGGGGACGGCTCGGGTTCGGCCTCCTCCTCGCCGGCCTCGGCCGTGAGTTCCTCCGGGGGCGGGCCCTCCGGGTCCGTCTCGGGGTGCAGCGCGATGCGGCTCTGCGGCGGTACGCCCGCACGGACGTCGGTGTCGGCTGCCGGTTCGTCCGGGCGCGTGCTGCTGTCCGTCTGGGTCAGGGTCTGGGTCTGCACGGGGGCGACCTCCAGGATGATCGCTGCCAGGGGGTGCGGCAGCGGTACTTCGGGGGCGGAGACGACGGCCTCGCCGCTGTCCGTCCCGTACTCGATGAGTGGAACGGCGGGGGTGTGGGACCCGTCCGGGACGGGTCGGCCGCGCTCCGAGGACTCAGGCACCGCACCCCAGTGTGGGGTAAGACACATCGCCGCCACGAGGGGCGTGCGGTGACTTTTTGCGTCCGGTCCGTGACCGCACGGTCATCCCGCCGGGCCGCCTCGGCTCAGAGAGCGGCCGGGCCGTGTTCGCGCAGTGCCTGCCCGTACTGCTGGAGGACCCACAACTCGTTCTGCACGGCCGCGAGTTGCGCCGGGTCGCCGCCACTGCCGAGGCGGGTGAGGGTGATCTGGATCTCGTGGATACGACGGTCGACGGCCCGGCGGCGGACGGTCACGAGCTGCTCGCCCGCGTAGTTCTCGTCGACCGTGCGGCGCATGATCGCCTCGACGGCGAGTTCGGTGACCATGGCGCGGACGGCGTCGTCGGGGGCGGTCTCCCGGACCCGGACCAGGTACTCCTGGGGGTCGTGGACGCCGTTCTCGACGCCGCCCGCCTCCATGATGGCCTGCCGTACGGCCGCGTAGGGGGCGGCGGTGAACTCGTCGACGCCGTACGCGTCGAACGCCGGGGAGACCAGTTCCGGGCGTTGCAGGGCGAGCTTCAGCAGCTCGCGCTCGGTGGCGTAGACGGCGTTGCGGAGGTTGAGGGCGGGGCCGGAGACCGCGGGGCGCGCGGCGGTGTCGTACGACGGCTGCTGCGGGCCGCGGCCCGGGGCGGAGCCTCCTCGGCCGCCCTTGTCCCGGGCCCAGCGTGCCAGCTGGGCCACCCGCTTCACCACGAACTGGGTGTCGAGGATGCCGAGCATGCCGGCGAGTTCGACGGCGACCTCGTGCTGGGCGCCGCTGTTCTTGATCCGGGCGACGATCGGGGCGGCCTCGTCGAGGGCCGCGGCACGGCCCGCGGGGGTGTCCAGGTCGTACCGGCCCACCAGCTGGCGGAGCGCGAACTCGAAGAGCGGGGTGCGGGGTTCGACCAGGTCGGCGACCGCCTCGTCGCCCTTGGCGAGCCGCAGCTCGCAGGGGTCCATGCCGTCGGGGGCGATCGCGATGTACGTCTCGGCGGCGAACTTCTGGTCGTCCTCGAAGGCGCGCAGGGCCGCCTTCTGGCCGGCCGCGTCGCCGTCGAAGGTGAAGATCACGCGGGCGCTGCCGTTGTCCATCAGCAGCCGGCGCAGGATCTTGATGTGCTCGCCGCCGAAGGCGGTGCCGCAGGTGGCGATGGCCGTCGTCACCCCGGCCAGGTGGCAGGCCATGACGTCGGTGTAGCCCTCGACCACGACCGCGCGGCTGGCTTTCGCGATGTGCTGCTTGGCGAGGTCGATGCCGTACAGGACCTGGGACTTCTTGTAGATCGCGGTGTCGGGCGTGTTGAGGTACTTGGGGCCGGTGTCGGCCTCGTAGAGCTTGCGGGCGCCGAAGCCGACGACCTCACCGCCGATGTCCCGGATCGGCCACATGAGGCGGCCGCGGAACCGGTCGATGGGCCCGCGCCGCCCCTCCTGGGTCAGCCCGGACAGCAGCAGCTCCTTGTCGGTGAAGCCCTGGCCGCGCAGGTAGCGGGTCAGGTGGTCCCAGCCCTGGGGGCTGTAGCCGACGCCGAAGTGCACGGCGGCGGCCTGGTCGAAGCCGCGCTCGGCGAGGAAGACCCGGCCGGTCTCGGCCTCGGGGCTGGTGGCGAGCTGCTCCGCGTACCAGACGGCGGCGATCTTGTGCGCCTCGACCAGCCGGATCCGCTCGCCGCGCTGGTGGGACGGGTTGTACCCGCCCTCCTCGTAGCGCAGGGTGATCCCGGCGAGGCCGGCCAGCCGCTCGACCGCCTCCGAGAAGGAGAGGTGGTCCACCTTCATCACGAAGGTGATGGTGTCGCCGCCCTCCTGGCAGCCGAAGCAGTGGAAGAGTCCCTTGCTCGGGCTGACCTGGAAGGACGGCGACTTCTCGTCGTGGAACGGGCACAGCCCCTTCAGGTTCCCGCCGCCCGCGTTGCGCAGCTGGAGGTACTCGGACACAACGGCGTCGATCGGAACCGCGTCCCGAACCGCCTTCACATCCTCGTCATTGATCCGTCCAGCCACGGGTGAATTCTACGGGGACGGTCCGACATCACCGGGGCACGTGCAGCGCCCCGTCAGGGGCGCGGGGAACTGCGCGAGCAACCACGCACCACCCGCACCCGTGGAACGACAGATCCCGGCAGACGGCTAGGCGAGCGATTCCAACGGCACAGGCGTTGTCGCGGGCTGTGGCGGTGGTGCCGGCGGCGGTGCCGGCGGCCGCGGTGAGGCCCGCCGCCGGTGTGTACATCGCCTCGTTGAAGGACGACCCGGTGGCGGCGGAGGCCACGGCGAACACGGGGTGCGCCGTGCCGCCGGAGAACGACGTCGAGATGTAGTCGCCGACCATGGTGCCCTGCGTGGTGCTCGCCAGCCAGGAGTGGGACATCGGACCGGCCAGCTGGGTCGGCGTCGTCCAGGTGCTGCCGCCATCGGTCGAGGAGACGTACCCGACGTCCAACTGGCAGGTGGACGCGGTGCAGTTGGCGACCGGGTGGTAGTAGTACGTCAGCGCCAGGTGCGCCGTGCTGCCCGAGGTGGACGGGTCGACCGCGAGGCCGGGGATGAAGTGGTCGACGGTGCTCGTCGTCGCGTCGATCGGGATGCGGGTCACCGACGACCAGGCGGTGCCGTTGGTGGTCGTCGCCATGACGATGTCGTTGGAGGTGCAGGAGCCCCCGCTCGCGCGGAACCGGCAGTCCTGCCAGACCACGTACACCTTCCCGGCAGAGTCGATCTCGGCGGAGGGCAGCGGGCCGCTGCGCAGGCTGCCGCCCACGGTGAAGGAGCTGACGGTGGCCACGGTGGTGGCGCTGGTCCAGGAGCTGCCCCCGTTGGTGGAGGTGAAGGCCCGGATCGCGGTCTCCGAGGCGTTGGCGATCGGGACCACGACGGTGCCGTTCGGCTGCACGACCGGCTGTCCGCCGAGGCCGGTGGCGTTGTTGCCGGTGTTCTTCGAGGTGCCCCAGGTGAGTCCTCCGTCGGAGGAGGTGGTCATCTTGATGCGGTCGCTGTCGCCGTTGTTGTCGTACTCGGTGTAGCAGTTGCCGTAGAACGCGCTCGTGGCGGTGTTGTCTCAGACGATCCAGTTCTTGTCGAGGCTCGAACCGGTCGCGGTGACGACGGGGTTGCTCCAGGTCAGACCGCCGTCGGTCGAGCGGCTGGTGTACACCTCGGGCACGGTGACGGACGAGGTGATGGGGATGGAGGAGATCAGCCAGACGTTGTGCTTCGCGTCGTAGGTCACCGACGCGTCACTGACTCTCTGGAAGGTGCCGCCCGCCTGGGTGGTGATCCCCGGCAGGAACCCCCTGGTCCAGGTGGCGCCGCCGTCCTTGGAGGTCGCGAAGCCCACGTTCGAGCCGCCGCCGTCGGTGAACCGGCCGACCTGGAAGGCGGAGACGATCGTCGAGCCGTAGGAGAAGGTGTCCGGTTCGACCTCGGTGGCGTGCTGGCTGGTGGCGTTGGTGTAGGGGTCGGCGCTGATCTGGGTCAGGGCCGGAGCCGCGGTCGCGGAGGTCGTGGTCAGGGCGAGCGCGCCGGCCGCGAGGGCCGCCGTCACCAGGCCGGGTCTCGCCAGGCGGTGGAGCAGTGACGCAAGGGACATGATCCGTTCCCTTTCGGAGCAGGGGCACGTCCGGCATCGCGCCGTCGCAGAGCGGGGGCGGGCGCACGCCTCGTACACGTCCGCGCCAGAGGAGCGGGCGGAGCCCGGCCGAACCGAACATCGTGCAGGACGTGCTGAAGGACGCCGACACTCTGCTGAGTTCAGCATGGCCATGTCAACCCCTTTTGGTGCAACACCGCACGAATCACGGGGAATTGACCCGCGCTTGACCCGCTCCTGGCGGACGCGGAACGGTATGCGAGCGATGGTGACCGGCTGCCTCCGCACGACCCTGCCGGAACCGCCCGCCCCTTATCGTCGTCTTGTGCGCTGACTGCGTGCGAAGCAGGACGGCGGGGGACGTTGTGAAGCAGAACGCGATGAAGACCGGTCTCATGGTGGTGACCATGGCGGCGGCGCTCGCCGCCTCGGCCTGTGGCCGGGAAGCCGGCGCGGCCTCCGGCGGAAGCGGCGGGACGATCCCCGCGCACGGGTCGAGGCAGTCCGTGCCGCCCTCCACCGTGGGGACGTCGTCCGGTGTCGCGCAGGCCGCGGCGCCGTCCATCAGCAGGCGCGTGCCATGGAACCTGGACGTTCTGGACCAGCGCTCGCGGCCCCTGAACGGGAGGCTCACCACCACCGCCACGGGCAACGGCGTACACGTCTACGTGATCGACACCGGGCTGGACATCGGCCACAAGGAGTTCGGTGGACGCGCCCGGCTCGGCGCCGACTTCGTGGGCCCCGGGGACTCCGGTGACTGCTTCAGCGAGGCGGGAACCGGACACGGCACGTTCGTCGCGGGCATCATCGGCGGGGCCACGTACGGAGTGGCGCCCGAGGCGGAACTCGTACGGGTCCAGGGCGTCCTGTGCGAGAGCGAGGGCGGCGGCTCCCCGGCAGCGGCCGAGGCAGCCCTGGTGAAGTCGGTGAAGTGGGTCACCGCCCATGCCCGGAGACCCGCGGTGGTGAACATGTCGCTCAACCTCGACCACCGTTCGGCGGCCCTGGATTCCGCCGTGAAGAAGATGGTCGACGCCGGGATCCCGACGGTGGTGTCGGCCGGCAACTTCCACGACGACGCATGCACACACTCCCCGGCCGGCGTCCCCGGCACGATCGTCGTCGCGGCCTCCACCCCCGACGACCGCCCATGGAGCGACGGCGGCTCCTACGGATCGGGCTACGGGCGATGCGTGGACCTGTACGCCCCCGGCCAGAAGGTGACCGCCGCCCTGGCCGGCGGCGGCACGACCACGGAGAACGACGGCGCCACGTCCTGGGCCGCCCCGCACGCGACCGGCGTGATCGCGCTGTACCTGTCGGCCCACCCGCACGCCACGGCCCACCAGGTCCACGTCTGGCTGGACCACACGGCCACCCCCGGCATCCTGCGCGGCATCCGCTCCGACACACCCGATCGGCTGCTCAACACCGGCGGCCTCTGACGACTCGGCCGTCCGCGCCGGACGCGCGGCCGGCCGTACACAGTTGGTCGCCCTGCGCCCCGGCAAGCGGCACGCACCGGTGACGAGCCCCGCCGGTGTCTCAGCGCCGATCGACTCGGGTGACGGCCAGCAGCACCAGAGCCAGCACCTGGACGGCGACGACGACCGTGATCAGTACCGGGATCGAGTAGCCGTACAGGCCACCGGTCAACGCGCCACCGGCCAGGCTCGCCGCACCGACCACGCCCGCGAACAGCCCGTAGGCGGTGGCCCGGCGTCCGCTGGGCACCAGGTCGGCGACGGTGGCGCGCAGCGTGGACTCCTGGATCCCCAGGGCCGCGCCCCATACCAGCGACCCGGTCACCGCTACCGCGACCCTGTCGGTGAACGCCAGCGCCGCCACTCCCGCCGTGAGAACGGGCAGGGCGACCAGCACCCGTGGGCCGTACCGGTCGTACAGCCAGCCCGTGGCCAGCGCCGCGACAGCGTCCACCGCCATCGCCGCCGCGTACAGCACCGGAACCCAGGCGGTGGTCAGCAGGTGCCGCTGGACCAGGTGGTAGGAGAGCACGCCGAAGGTGGCGAACCCGGTCGTGGTGGCCGCGGTGAAGGCGGCGTACGTCCAGAAGACCCTCGGCAGACGCCCGACCCGCGCGTCCGGTGCCGTCAGTGCCGAAGCCGTCGTCTCGCGCTCGTAGGCTTCCGGGTCCGGCATCCGGGCCCGGAGCCGGAACAGCAGCAGCAGTACGGCGATGCCCGGGACGGCGAGAACACCGAGCGCGGGGCCGTAGTCGCCGCCGGTCAGCGCGAGCACACCCGCCACCAGCAGCGGGCCGGCGATGGCCCCGATCTGGTCCAGCGCCTCATGGACGGCGAAGCCGCGTCCTCGTCCCGTGGCCGCGGTGGCGTGCGAGAGGAGCGTGTCCTTCGCGGGCGAGCGCACCGCCTTGCCCACCCGTTCGGCGATCACCAGGACGCAGGCGGCCCACAGCACCCCGGGCACGCCGAGCAGCGGCACCGAGACGACCGTCAGGGCGTACCCGCCGATCGCCAGGCCCCAGAAGCGACGCGTCCGGTCCGCCAAGGGACCGGAGACCAGCCGCAGCACCAGCGCCGCCGACTCCCCGGCCCCGGTGACCACCCCGACGACGAGGGAAGACGCTCCCAGCGAGGCCAGCAGCGGGCCGGTGATCGAGCGGGCGCCCTCGTACACGACATCCGCGAGCAGACTGATCGTGCCGAACCACACCACGAACCGCCACGGCCCCATACGCCGCGCCGCCGGCTCCCGCGGGCCCCGAGCCTCGGGCATCGGTCGGTTCACGCCCACAGCACCTCCGCGAAGAACTCCGCCCCGTCCTCTGCCGGACGCAGCATCTCGCACAAGAACGTCAAGTACGTCATCAACGTCATGATTAACAATGATTCGCCGGCACCTGCCGGCAAGGCAGGGCCGTCGGTCAGCCGAGGCCGAACCAGCCCAGGACCGTCTGGACGAGCAGGATCGTGGACATGGCCCCGACACCTCCGACCACGACGGTCGCGGCGACGCGATAGCGCGGGCTGTTGGCGGCTTCCCCCAGGACCGAGCGGCGGTTGGTCAGGACCAGGAGGTACACGAGGACAACGGGGCTGATCAGGCCCTGGAGGACCTGGGTGCCGATGAGCAGTTGGATGACGTCGACCGGGGTCATCGCCACCGCGGCGCCGAGCACGATCTGGGCGGTGAACAGGCCCAGGAACAGCGGGGCGTCGCGGAAGCTGCGGGACACCGAGCGTTCCACCCCGGCGGCCTCGCCCACGGCGTAGCTGGCGGAGAGCGGCACGACCGCACCGGCCAGCGCGGAGGCGCCGATCAGGCCGAACGCGAAGAGGAGTTCGGCGTTCTGGCCGGCGACCGGCTTGAGGGCCTCGGCGGCCTGGGCGGCGGAGTCCAGCGGGCCGCTGCCGCCGATGACGGAGGCCGTGGCGATGATGATGGTCAGGCTGATGACGCACGCGAACACCGCACCGAGGACGGCGTCGGCTCGGATCAGCGGATAGTCGGCGGGCTTGGCACCGCGGTCGACGACGCCTGCTGCGGCGTAGAACTGCATGTACGGGCTGACCGTCGTACCGATCAGGGCGACCGCCAGCAGCATGAAGCTCTTGTCCGGCTCCATGTGCGGGACGATCAGGTGGTGGCCGACATCGGCCCAGTCGGGGTGGCCGAGGATCATCGCGATCGGGTAGGCGAAGAACGCCAACGACATGATGAGGAAGATGCGTTCGGCCCAGTGGTACGAGCCGAAGAGCACCAGGGCCCAGAGCAGGATCGCGGCGGGCGGGATCACCGCCCACTTGGGTACACCGAGAAGTTCGAACGCTGCGCCGATGCCCGCGAACTCGGAGACGACCAGGCCGGTGTTGGCCAGCAGCAGGCAGAAGACAGCGAGGGCCGTGAGGCGAAGGCTGAACTGTTCGCGGATCAGCGCGCCCAGGCCCTTGCCGGTGTGGGCGCCGAGGCGGACGGCCATCTCCTGCACCATCACCAGGGCGATGGTGACGAGCACCATGAAGAACAGGGTGCCGTAGGTGAACTGGGAGCCCGCGGAGGCGTACGTGGCGATCCCGGCGGCGTCGTTGCCGGCGTTGGCGGCGACCAGGCCGGGGCCCGCGATCGCCGCGACCATGGTGATGCGGCGCCAGCCGGTGCGGCGCGCGGGCGAGGGGGCCTGCGGAGTCGCGGTGGTGGCGGTGTCGAGGTCGCGGGTCACTGCAGGAACCTCCGGAAGTGCAGACGCCCGCGTTCGGGCAGAATCGCGTCGAGCAGGTCGTCGGCCAGGATCCGGCCGATCGGGCGGCCGCTGTCGTCGACCACCAGGAGTGAGGAGGCGCGGGCGGCGACCAGCTGGTCGGCGGCCTCCGGCAGGGAGGTGCCGGCCTGCACGGTGTCCGGCGGTCCGAACTGCGCACGCCAGGTGACGAGGTCGGCGATCTGGGTGCCGTCCTCGGCCACCGCCAGGTCGAACAGCGCGAGGTCGCAC
>NZ_JBEYFC010000160.1:0-17619 GCF_040634175.1 Streptomyces sp. NPDC007162 | reverse complement strand
GCCCAGGTAGGTGCCGTACGAGTAGCCGAAGTAGCTGATCCGGGGGGCACCGAGGGCCTGCCAGACCTGATCCAGGTCCGCGAGGCCGACGTCACCGAGGTGGACACGGCCGGCTGTGACGCCGTGTTCGTCGACCCGGCCCGCCGCGGCGGCCGCGGCCGCATCTTCGACCCGGAGGCGTACTCACCGCCGCTGTCCTGGGCGGTCGCGGCGGCCTCGACCACCCGGGTGGCGGCGCTGAAGATCGCCCCGGGTGTCCCGCACGAGGCGGTGCCGGCGGACGCCGAGGCCGAGTGGATCTCGGACGCGGGTGACGTGAAGGAGGCGGTCCTGTGGTTCGGGACGGAGCCGGGGGCGGTGCGCGCCACCCTCCTGCCCGGCCCGCGCACCCTGCTCGGCCGAGGCCTGCCCGACCCCGGCGTGCGTCCCGTGGGCCGCTACCTGTACGAGCCCGACGGCGCCGTCATCCGTGCCCACCTGGTCGCCGAGGTGGCCGCGGACCTGGACGGCGGCCTGGTCGACCCGACGATCGCGTACATCACGGCCGACGAGCTGCGCCCCACCGACTACGCGACGCCGTACGAGATCACCGACCGGCTCCCCTTCAACGTGAAGAAGCTGAAGGCGCTGCTGCGGGAGCGCGGGGTCGGGAACCTGACCGTGAAGAAGCGCGGGTCGGCCGTGGAGCCGGAGGAACTGCGCAGGAAGGTCAAGCCGCAGGGTCCGAACGCGGCGACCGTGTTCCTCACCCGGGTGGCGGGGGCCCCGACCATGCTCATCGGCTCCCCCGCCCGCCCGGCCACAGGTGCCGGGCCGTCCTGAGCGACGTCAGGTCACGGGGCGCACCGGCGGGCCCGGGTCAGCAGCAGCTCGCGTTCGCGTTCGTTGCGGGCCAGGGCCGCCGCGCGTTCGAACTCCGTGCGGGCCTCGGTCGTGCGGCCGAGGCGGGCGAGCAGGTCGCCGCGCACGCTCGGCAGCAGGTGGTAGTCGCGCAGGGCGGGTTCGGCCGTCAGGGCGTCCACGATCGCGAGGGCCTGCTCCGGTCCCTGAGTCATCGACACGGCCACCGCGCGGTTCAGCTCGACGACCGGGGACGGGGACCGGGCGGCGAGCAGCCGGTACAGGGTGGCGATGGCCGGCCAGTCGGTCTCCTCGTAGGTGTACGCGTGCGCGTGGCAGGCCGCGATGGCCGCCTGGAGGGCGTACGGACCGGGGGCGCCGGTCGCGGTCGCGTCCGCGCGGGCCAGCGCCCTGATCCCCCTCGTGATGAGCATGCGGTTCCAGCGGCGCCGGTCCTGGTCCCTCAGCAGGACCGGTTCGCCGTCGGGCCCGGTGCGGGCGGCGGCCCGGGAGGACTGGAACTCCAGGAGCGCGGTCAGGGCGTGCACCTCGGGCTCCTTGGGCATCAGGCCGGACAGCACGCGGGCCAGCCGCAGCGCGTCCTCGCACAGCGACGGGCGCAGCCAGTCGTCGCCCGCCGTGGCCGCGTACCCCTCGTTGTAGATCAGGTAGATGACGTCCAGGACCGAGCCGAGCCGGGCCTCGCGGTCGGGTCCGTACGGCACCTCGAAGGCGATGTTCTTCGTCGCCAGGGTGCGCTTGGCACGGACGACGCGCTGGGCGACCGTCGGCTCGGGGACGAGGAAGGCACGGGCGATCTCGGCCGTGCTCAGGCCGCCGAGCAGGCGCAGGGTGAGGGCGGTGCGGGCCTCGGGCGACAGCACGGGGTGGCAGGTGGTGAAGACCAGGCGGAGCAGGTCGTCGTCGATGTCCTCCGGGTCGGCGGGCTGCTCGGGCGGGACGGCCGACTCCGTGCTGCGGCCGATCTCGGCGAGCTTGCGGGCGTAGTTCTCGCGGCGCCGGACCAGGTCGACGGCACGGTGGCGGGCGGTGGCCATGAGCCAGGCGCCCGGGTTGTCGGGCACGCCGTCCCGGGGCCACTGCTCCAGGGCGGCGACCAGCGCGTCCTGGGCCAGCTCCTCCGCGATGCCGACGTCCCGGACGATCCGGGCCACGCCGGCGATCACGCGGGGCGACTCCAGACGGAAGACGGTCTCGATGGCGTGGCGGGCGTCGGCCTCGGGGGCGGCCTCGGCAGGGGGCTGTGTGCTCACAGCCCCCCATGCAACACCCACCGTCGGACGTACGCCAGGAAGGTCAGCCCTCGGCGATCTCCCGCACCTCGCAGGTCACCGTCCAGAACTCCTCGTGGACCTTCAGGAACCGCTTGGTCCACTCCAGGGCCTCGGCCTTGTCCTTGCACTGCATGATCGCGTAGCCGCCGACGACCTCCTTGGACTCGGTGAACGGCCCGTCGGTGACGGAGATCTTCCCGCCCTCCCAGTGGACGCGGGTGCCGTCGGCGGTGGGCGTCAGACCGGCGGTGTCCAGCATCACGCCGGCCTTGGTGATCTCCTCGATCAGCTCGCCCATCCGCTGCATCAGCTCCGGGCTGGGGCCCTCTGCGGGGGCGGAGTTCTCGTCGATCCGCACGAGCGACAGGTAACGGGGCATGGTGACTCCTCGGGGTAGGACGACAGGGCGTTTCCCTGCCTCTCACCCTTGCGTCGAACGGCCCGCCCCCGGATCGACACGCCCGCCGGAATTCCCCGTGGATTTTTTCGGCCCTACCGCAACGACTCCCACAGCTCGCTCGCCGCGGGCTCCTTCGCGATCACCCGGTTGGGGTCGGAGGGCGCGGTCACCACGGGCATCATCACGGTCTTGACGTTGTCCGAGGTCAGCCCCTTCAGGCTCTGCCCGAGGCGCATCAGCTCGGTCAGCGAGTCCAGGCCGGTGTCGGTGGTGAGGGAGGCGGTGACGGCGTCGGCGACCTCGTAGAGCCTGGCCGGGTCACTGAGGAGGCTGATGGAGGCCATCCGGTCGAGGAGGGCCTTGACCAGTTTCTGCTGGAGGCCTATCCGGCCCAGGTCGCTGCCGTCGCCTATGCCGTGCCGGGTGCGGGCGAGCGCCAGGGCCGTCTTGCCGTCGAGGTGGTGGGTGCCCTTCTTCAGGTGCAGGTGGCTGTCGTCGTCGTCGATGTCCTGGCCGGTGGTGACGGTGACCCCGCCGAGCGCGTCCACCAGCTTCGCGAAGCCCGAGAAGTCGATCTCCAGGTAGTGGTCCATCCGGACACCGGTGATCGACTCGACCGTCTTGACCGCGCACACCGCCCCGCCCACCGAGTAGGCGCTGTTGAACATCGAGTCGTGGGCGACGGCCGTCGAGCCGCCGGAGGACAGCGGGCAGGAGGGGCGGGTGACCAGGGTGTCGCGGGGGATGCTGACGACGCTGGCCGAGGTCCGGCCGGCGTCGATGTGCACCACCATCGCGGTGTCGGAACGGGCGCCCGAGCTGCTGCCCCCGCCGAGCTTCTCGTTCTCCTTGCCGCTGCGCGAGTCCGAGCCCAGCACCAGGATGTTCACGGACCCGGTGGGCAGCGGGGACGCGGCGGCCGTCGGTGTGGTGACCGCCTTCGCCGGCCGGTCGTCCCCGAGCGCGCTGTTGATGTCGACGCTCTTGATGTTGTCGTCGAGGTGCACATAGGCCCACCCCGCGGCCGCGATGCCGAGCGTCATGACGCCCGCCAGGGTGAGACCGACGATCTTGACCGCTCTCGACCGCCGGCCCACCCGTCTGACCGCGTCGTCCTGCTCCTCGTGTCCCGTCACAAGGCAGGAACGTAAGTCCGAATTATTAGGGGAGTGTTAGTGGAAGCGTGGTGAAGGGGTTTTCTTCGGAAAATCTCACGCTTCTCAGTCCCCGCTTACTCAAGGGTCACCGTGGGCACGGGATTGCTCCCGCTCCAGGACGCGTTGAACCCGAACGTCACCGAACTCCCGTCCGCCACGGTCCCGTTGTAGGAGGCGTTCGCACAGGACACGGCCGCGCCCGACTGGGTGCAGTCGGCGTTCCAGGCCTGCGTGATCTGCTGCCCGGCACCGTAGGTCCAGTTCACCTTCCAGGACGACAGCGAGGCGCCCGAGCAGGAGACGGTCACCTGGCCCGTGAACCCGGTGCTCCACTGGCTGCCGACGCTGTAGGCGGCGGTGCAGGCCCCCGTCGGCGGCGGTGTGGTCGTGGTCCCGCCGAGCGCCTCGGAGATGCCGTAGTACGCCGGTTTCGGCGCATAGTTCGCGTCGTACGGCGTCGCCGCCCCGTACCCCGGGAACGTGCTGTCCACCCAGGAGTCGGAGTCGGCGAAGCCCCACACGGTGACGTTGACACAGCGGCTCACGGCCACGCACGCGGCCACCACCGACTTGTAGTCGGCCTTCTGCTGGGCGAGTTTGCCGCTGTCCGCGGGCAGCGTCATCCGGACGTCGAGCTCGGTGATCGCCACGTCGACGCCGAGGTCGGCGAAGCGCTGGATGTTCTGCTGGAGCGTGGCCGGCACCTGGCCGAGGATCAGGTGCGCCTGCAGGCCCACCCCGTCGATCGGGACGCCCGCCGCCTTGAGCGACTTGACCAGGTTGTACAGGGCGGTGCTCTTCGCGTCGACGCCCTCGACGTTGTAGTCGTTGATGTACAGCTTGGCGGCCGGGTCGGCCGCGTGTGCCCAGGTCAGGGCGTCGGCGATGTAGCCGGAGCCGAGGCCGTTGTACCAGATCGTCGACCGGTAGCTGCCGTCCTCGTTGAAGGGCTCGTTGACGACGTCCCAGGCGGCGATCTTCCCCTTGTAGCGGCCGACCTCGGTGCTGATGTGGTTCTGCAGGAGGCTGCCGAGCTGGGCGGAGGTCCAGGTTCCGTTCGTCAGCCAGCCGGGGTTCTGGTTGTGCCAGACCAGGGTGTGGCCGCGCACCTGCTGGTTGTGGGCCTGGGCGAAGGCGACGATCTGGTCCGCCTCGGTCCAGTTGAAGGTGCCCTGGGCGGGCTCGACGGTCCCCCACTTCATGGCGTTGCCCGGGGTCAGCGAGCTGAACTGGCTGCCGGCGAGGTCCCCGTAGGTACCGGTGAGCTTGGAGCCGGTGACCGCGGTGCCGATCAGCTTGCCCTTGGCCGCCGCGAGGTCGCGCAGCGGGGTGTCGGCGGCGTGCGCCGCGGGCGCCGTGCACAGCAGGGCGGCGCCGGTGACGAGTGCCGCCAGGGACAAGCCTGTTCTCAGAGATCTCATCGCAGAAGCCTCCGAAAGTTTCGGTCGTGCAACCGATTGGCTTCGGAGGAGTGTGGGGGCGCTCGCACCACCCGTCAATACGTCAACTTCCGGCCACGGACGCCTCAGCCGGAGGCGGGCGGCGCCGTACTGGACCGCACCACCAGACTGGTCGCCAGCTCCACCCGGGTCGCGGTCGTGGCCTCCTGTGCGCGCCCCATCTCCAGCACCAGCCGCGCCGCCGCCTCGGCCATCTCGGTCAGCGGCTGCCGTACGGTCGTCAGCGGGGGCCCCACCCAGCGGGCCACCGGCAGATCGTCGAACCCGACGATGCTCACGTCCTCCGGGATGCGCAGCCCCAGCTCACGCGCGGCCTCGTACAGCCCGAGCGCCTGGAGGTCGTTGCCGGTGAAGACCGCGGTGGGCCGGTCGGGCATCCGCAGCAGCTCCAGGCCGAGCCGGTAGCCGGCGTCGTGGTGGAAGTCGCCGGCCTTGACCAGCCCCTGGTCCACGGGGAGCCCGGCGGTCTCGAGCGCGGCCCGGTACCCGTCCACACGGGCCCTGCTGCACATCATCCGGGACGGCCCGCTGATCGCGCCGATGCGCCGGTGTCCCAGCTCGACGAGGTGCCGGGTGGCGGCCAGCCCGCCCTGCCAGTTGGTGGCCCCGATGGACGGCACGTCCGGCCCGGGGTCTCCCGCCGGGTCCATCACCACGAACGGGATGGACCGGCTCAGCAGCAACGCCCGCTGCGACTCGTCCAGACCGGACAGCACCAGCACCACCCCGTGCGGCCGGCGCGCCGCCACCTGGTCCGCCCAGGTCCGCCCGGGGGTGAGCCGCCCGGCGGACTCGGAGAGGACGACACTCAGGCCCGCGTCCCGGGCCACGTTCTCCACCCCCCGGATGACCTCCATCGCCCAGGCGCTCTCCAGCTCGTGGAAGACCAGGTCGATCAGCGGGGACCGGGAGGCCTCGGCGCGGCGGCGCCGGTAGCCGTAGGCGCGCAGCAGTTCCTCGACGCGGGTGCGGGTCGCCGGGGCGACGTCGGCGCGCCCGTTGAGGACCTTCGAAACAGTCGGAGCGGACACGCCGGCCTCGCGGGCGATTTCGGCGAGCGTCGCCGTCTGCGTTTCTGCGGGCTTCGAAGGGGTCATGTCCGCGATCGTATCCCCGCTCTCCCCCTTGACGAAGACCTGCGCGCGCCATAGGTTCCCGGAACATTCGGTGTGTGGTACGAAACATTCGTAGCAGCGTTCCAGCAGGAGCCCGCAGAAAGCGAAGACGGGAGTTTCATGACCACCGCTCCATGGCGAGACCCCGCACTGCCCGCCGCCACCCGCGTCGACGACCTGCTCTCCCGGATGACCCTGGAGGAGAAGACCGCCCAGCTCTACGGCGTGTGGGTGGGCGCTGCCACGGACGGCGACGGAGTCGCCCCGCTGCAACGCGAGATGACCGCCGACTACGACTGGGAGGAGCTGATCACGCTCGGCCTCGGCCAGCTGACCCGCTCCTTCGGCACCGCCCCGGTGGCCCCGGCGCTGGGCGCGCGTGCACTGGCCCGCGCCCAGCGCCGGATCACCGCGGCCGGCCGCTTCGGCATCCCGGCGATCGCCCACGAGGAGTGCCTGGCCGGGTTCACTGCCTGGCAGGCGACGGCGTACCCGGTCCCGCTCGCCTGGGGTGCCTCCTTCGACCCGCAGCTCGCCGAGGAGCTGGGCCGGCGCATCGGCCACGACCTCCGCTCGGTCGGGGTCCACCAGGGGCTGGCCCCCGTCCTGGACGTGGTCCGCGATCCGCGCTGGGGCCGGGTCGAGGAGACGATCGGCGAGGACCCCTACCTGGTGGGCACGATCGGCACGGCCTACGTGCGGGGCCTGGAGTCGGCCGGGATCGTCGCCACCCTCAAGCACTTCGCCGGTTACGCCTCCTCCGCGGGCGCCCGCAACCTGGCGCCGGTCCGCGCCGGGGTGCGGGAGTTCGCGGACATCACCCTGCCCCCGTTCGAGATGGCGCTGCGCGAGGGCGGCGCCCGCTCGGTGATGGCCGCGTACAACGACACGGACGGCGTCCCGGCCTCCGCCGACCCACGCCTGCTGACCGAACTCCTGCGCTCCGACTGGGGTTTCGAGGGCACGGTGGTCGCCGACTACTTCGGCATCGGCTTCCTGCAGACGCTGCACCGGGTGGCGGGCACGGAGGCGGAGGCGGCGCACCTGGCGCTCGCGGCGGGCATCGACGTCGAACTGCCGACGCTGAAGTGCTACGGCCGCCCGCTGGTGGCCGCGGTCCGGGAAGGCACCGTCCCGGAGTCGTTGATCGACCGGGCGGCCCGCCGGGTCCTGCTGCAGAAGTGCGAACTGGGCCTGCTGGACGAGGACTGGGAGCCGGTGCGGGAGGGCCCGGTCGACCTCGACTCGACGGCCAACCGCGCCCTGGCCCGCCGGCTGGCCGAGGAGTCGGTGGTCCTGCTGGACAACCCCGACGGCACGCTCCCCCTCGCTCCCGGCACCCGCATCGCGGTGGTCGGCCCCCGGGCCGCCGACGCGCTCGCCATGCTCGGCTGCTACTCCTTCCCGTCCCACGTCCTCACCCACCACCCCGAGGTGGACCTGGGCATCTCCATCCCCACGGTCCTCGACTCCCTGCGCACCGAACTCCCGGACGCGAAGGTGACGTTCGCCGAGGGCTGCGACGTGTCGGACCCGGACGCCTCGGGTTTCGAGGAGGCGGTGGCCCGTGCCTCGGAGGCGGACGTGTGCGTGGCGGTCCTGGGCGACCGGGCGGGCCTGTTCGGACGGGGCACCTCCGGCGAGGGCTGCGACGTCACGGACCTCGCGCTGCCCGGCGTCCAGGCCGGCCTCCTGGACGCGCTGGTCGCCACCGGGGTGCCGGTGGTCCTGGTCCTGCTCACCGGGCGCCCGTACGCACTGGGCCGCTGGCACGGCCGGCTGGGCGCGGTGGTGCAGGCGTTCTTCCCCGGGGAGGAGGGCGGCCCGGCGGTGGCGGGCGTGCTGTCGGGCCGCGTCAACCCCTCGGGGAGGCTGCCGGTGAGCGTTCCGAGGGTGCCCGGCGGTCAGCCCTGGACCTATCTCCAGCCGCCGCTGGGCCTGGCGGGCGAGGTCAGCAACCTGGACCCGACCCCGCTGTACCCCTTCGGGCACGGCCGCTCGTACACGGCGTTCGCCTGGGACCTGCTCTCGCCGGACACGGCCGAGATCACCACGGACGGCACCCACGACGTGACCCTGACGGTGCGCAACACGGGCGAGCGGGCGGGCGCGGAGGTCGTCCAGCTCTACCTGCACGACCCGGTGGCCTCGGTGACCCGCCCGGACGTCCGGCTGATCGGCTACCAGCGGGTCGAGCTGCCCCCGGGAGCATCGCGGCAGGTGACCTTCCGGTTCCACGCGGACCTGTCGGCGTTCACGGACCGGGAGGGTGCGCGGGTGGTGGAGCCGGGGGCGCTGGAGCTGCGGGTGGCGGCTTCGAGCGCTCAGGTGCGGGCCGCGGTGGGGCTTCGGCTGACCGGCCCGGTGCGGCGGTTGGGACCGGACCGGATGCTGCGCTGCGCGACGGAGGTGGTGTGACGGCCGGTCAGCGGCCGCCGCCGTCGACCGACTCGAAACGCCAGCGGTGGACCGGGCGGCTCACCAGGTCGCCGGGCGGGTCGGGGAGTTCGGGCAGGTCGGCGTCGTACTCCCCCTCCCACCAGGTGATGACCAGCACCCGGTCCTGCGGCGCCCGGAACGTCTCGCGGCGCAGGGGGGCGCGGGTGAGCCGCTGTGCCCGCGCCCACGCGAGCAGGTGGTCGCCCCTGCCCTGCGCGGCCCGCGCCTCCCACATCGACGCGACCGTCACGAGTAGAGGTTCTCCTTGCTCACCTCGTGCACGTGGTCGTGGTTGCCGGGCACGTGCGGATCCGTCACGGGCAGGGAGCTGTCCGCGGAGAGGTCCCAGCCCGACGCCGTCCGGTTGCGGGCGACCATCTCGGCGCCCAGGGCGGCGACCATCGCGCCGTTGTCCGTGCACAGCTTCGGGCGCGGGACCCGCAGCCGGATGCCGGCCGCCTCGCAGCGCTCCTGGGCGAGGGCGCGCAGCCGGGAGTTGGCGGCCACCCCGCCGCCGATCATCAGGTGGTCGACGCCCTCGTCCCGGCAGGCGCGGACGGCCTTGCGGGTCAGGACGTCGACGACCGCCTCCTGGAAAGACGCGGACACGTCGCGGACCGGGACCTCCTCGCCCGCCGCCCGCCTGGCCTCGATCCAGCGGGCCACCGCCGTCTTGAGACCGGAGAAGGAGAAGTCGTACGCCGGGTCGCGGGGGCCGGTCAGGCCGCGCGGGAAGGCGATCGCCTCCGGGTCGCCCTCCTTCGCGTAGCGGTCGATGACCGGGCCGCCGGGAAAGCCCAGGTTCAGCACCCGTGCGATCTTGTCGAAAGCCTCGCCCGCCGCGTCGTCGATGGTCGCGCCGAGCGGTCGTACGTCGGAGGTGATGTCCGAGGACAGCAGCAGGGAGGAGTGGCCGCCGGAGACCAGCAGGGCCATCGTCGGCTCGGGCAGCGGACCGTGTTCGAGCTGGTCGACGCAGATGTGGGAGGCCAGGTGGTTCACGCCGTACAGCGGCTTGCCCAGCGCGTAGGCGTACGCCTTCGCCGCCGAGACGCCGACCAGCAGCGCGCCGGCCAGGCCGGGGCCCGCCGTGACCGCGATGCCGTCCAGGTCCCTGGCGCTCACGCCCGCTTCCTTCAGGGCGCGCTCGATCGTCGGGACCATCGCCTCCAGGTGCGCCCGGGACGCCACCTCGGGGACGACCCCGCCGAAGCGGGCGTGCTCGTCCACGGACGAGGCGACGGCGTCGGCCAGCAGGGTGGTGCCCCGGACGATGCCGACACCGGTCTCGTCGCAGGAGGTCTCGATCCCCAGGACCAGGGGTTCGTCAGCCATTGATCTCGGTTCCTTGTTCGGAGGTGGATCCGTCGGCGGAGCCACCGTCGGGTTTCGTCGTCAGCCGCATCACCAGGGCGTCCACGTTCCCCGGCTGGTAGTAGCCGCGGCGGAACCCGATGGGCTCGAAGCCGAACCGTTCGTAGAGCTTCTGGGCGCGGAGGTTGTCGACCCGGCACTCGAGCATGACCTCGGCGCACTCGAAGGCGGTCGCGGCCCGCAGCAGCTCGGTGAGCAGCTCGCCGCCGAGGCCGGTGCCCCACTGGTCACGGCGTACGGCGATGGTCTGGATGTCGCCCATGGGGGCGGCGCCGCCCTCGGAGCCGGCGCCCTGCGCGGCCAGCCCCGCGTACCCGACGATCCGGTCGCCCTCCAGGGCGACCACGTACCGCCGGGACGCCTGCGGTCCCCTCGCGTGCGCCAGCTCGGACCAGAACATGCCCCGGGACCAGGCGTCCTCGGGGAACAGGTCCCTCTCCAGCTCCAGGACCGGGTCGATGTCCCACCAGCGCATCTCGCGCAGCTGTGCGGTCACTTGGGTGTGACCACCTTGTAGTTCTTGGGCACCTGGGCGTCCGGCCGGCGCAGGTACAGCGGCCGGGGCGCGGGCAGCTCCTCGCCCGCGGCCAGCCTGGCGGCGGCGAGGGAGGCCAGGGCCGCGGCCGAGACGTGCTCGGGTTCGTGGGCGGCCGGGAAGGTGTCCGGGTAGAGCAGCGCGCCCGCGCCGACCGCCGGCATACCGGCGACCCGCTCGGCGATGTCGGCGGGCCGGTCGACCGCCGGGTCCGTGAGCCGGGTGCGCGAGTCGGCGTACGTCGCCCAGTAGACCTCTTTGCGGCGGGCGTCGGTGGCCACGACGAACGGGCCCTTCTCGATGTCGGCCGCGTAGGCGAGGGCGTCGAGCGTGCACAGGCCGTGCACGGGCACCCCGAGCGCGAGCCCGAAGGTGTCGGCGGTCATCAGACCGACCCGCAGGCCGGTGTAGGGACCGGGTCCGACGCCTACGGCGATCCCGGTCACGGCGTCCAGCTTGACCCCTGCCTCGGCGAGGACGCGGTCCACGGCCGGCAGCAGCAGCTCGCCGTGCCGGCGCGCGTCCACCTGGCTCGACGAGGCGATGACGGCCGTACCGTCGTACAGCGCGACGGTGACGGCAGGGGTGGCGGTATCCAGAGCGAGCAAGAGCACGCGAACAGCCTACGGCTCCGGCGGCGCGAGCACGGCCGTCCGGAGCAGACGGTCACTGACTGCTACGGTTCGTACGAAGTACGACATATACGGCGAGTCGTACGTGGGTCGTACGTGAGTCGTACGACAGGGCATCCGGCCAGGCAGGGGTGACGCACGTGTCAGGGACCAGCTCGGGAATCGTGGCGGGCCTCACCGCGGCGGCCGTCGGCGCGGTCGGCCTCCTCGCCTACCAGGCCTCCGCCACCGTTCCGCCCGGCCTGGGCGCCAGGTCGGCGGCGAGCGCCGCGCCCGGGGCGACGGCGTCCAGGGCACCCCGGGACCAGCGCCATCCGGACGCCCTGCCGAACAACTCCGGAACGGGTGAACGGGTGGTGTACTCGGTGGACGACGACCGGGTCTGGCTCGTCAACGAGCAGGGCCGCCTGGAGCGCACCTTCCCGGTGCGCCCCGGGGCGATCGACCCCGTCCCGGGCGCCTACTGGGTGACGTCCCGCTCGAAGGCCGTCACGGGCACGGACGGGCTGCCCATCGAGCACGTGGTCCGCTTCGCGACGACGAAGGACGGCTCGGCGATCGGCTTCAGCGCCGCCACCGGCCGCGGCTCCGCGGAGACCCCCGACCCGACGGTGAAGACGGGCGGCATCCGCGAGACCCGCGCGGACGGCGAGGCGATGTGGCGGTTCGCGACGATCGGCGTGAAGGTGATGGTGATCCGCTGAGCACCCGGGCTCGTCCAGGCCGCCCAGGCCTCGCCCGGACCGCGCCTAGGCCGCCTCACGTGCCCGCGCGCCCGGCTGCGACGCCGACTGCGTCACCGGCCGGGACACCGGCTCCGGCCGCCCCGGTGGCCTCGACACCGCGTCGGCGGCAGCGCAGGACGCCAGCAGCTCGCGCATGGAGACCCCGGCGGCCGTGACCGGTCGCCGCTCCTCGGACTGGGACACGGACACGGGCGCCTCCTGACGTACGGGGGCGGACGTGGTTAGGCAGACCTAACCACGGATTGGATACCATGTGACCACGCCCGATGTGCCCGGCGCAACATTTTCCCGACGCCGTGTCGGAACGTTCACACGGTCCTCAGGCGGACAGCGCGCCCAGCCCCACCGCGGCCCACCGCTCCCCGAGACCCGTCAGGGTGACGTGCCGTACCTCGTCCGTGGTGTCACCGACGGCCCGGTGGATGCCCACGACGAGCCGGTCCTCGGTGAGCTCCTCGACCTTGCCCTCGCCCCACTCCACGACGATCACGGACTCGGGCAGCGAGACGTCGAGGTCGAGGTCCTCCATCTCGTCGAGCCCGCCGCCGAGGCGGTACGCGTCGACGTGCACGAGCGGCGGCCCGCCGCCGAGGGAGGGGTGGACGCGGGCGATGACGAACGTCGGCGAGGTGACGGCGCCGCGCACCCCGAGCCCCTCGCCCAGGCCGCGCGTCAGCGTCGTCTTGCCGGCGCCGAGCTCCCCGCTGAGCATCACCAGGTCACCGGCGCGCAGCAGCTTGGCCAGTCGGCGGCCCAGCTCCCGCATCTGTTCGGGGGAGGTGATGATCAGCTCGGTCTCAGCCAGGTCGTGCCGTGCTGCTGGTGCTTCCATAGCCACTTACCGTAGCCCCTGCCGGCACCGCGCCCGCGCGGGTGAGGAGGTCGGCGAGGCGGTCGGTGACGACTTCCGGGTGTTCCAGCATGACCAGGTGACCGGCGTCCGGGACCAGCACCAGTTCGGCGTCGGGCAGCAGGTCGGCGATGACCTCGCTGTGCTCGCTGGGCGTGACGAGGTCCTGCACCCCGGCCAGCACCAGCACCGGCAGGCTCTGGAAGTGGGCGAGCGCGGCGGTCTTGTCGTGGTCGGTGAAGGCCGGGTAGAACTCGGCGACCACGTCGATCGGGGTGGACTCGATCATCCGTTCGGCGAACCGCTCGACGGCCGGGTCGATGTCCCGGCCCGCGAACGAGTACCGCTTGATGATCCCGGCGAACAGGTCGGCGGTGATCTGCCGTCCCTTCTCCACCAGCGCGGCCTGGGTGCCCAGCGCCTTCAGCACTCCGGGCAGTACCCGGCGCACCGCGTTGACGCCGGCGACCGGCAGCCCGAAGTTGACCTCGCCGAGCCGCCCGGACGACGTACCGACGAAGGCGGTGGCGACGACCCGCTTGCGGATCAGCTCCGGGTACTGCGCGGCCAGCGCCATCACGGTCATACCGCCCATGGAGTGACCCACCAGCACGATCGGCCCCTCGGGCACGGCCGCGTCGAGAACGGCCTTGAGGTCCCGGCCCAGCTGGTCGATGGTGAGCGGCGCGCCGTCCTCGTGCTGGGCGACGCCCCGGCCGGAGCGGCCGTGGCTGCGCTGGTCCCAGTGCACGGTGCGGACGACGCCGCGCAGGGCCGCGCGCTGGAAGTGCCAGGAGTCCTGGTTGAGGCAGTAGCCGTGGCTGAAGACGACGGTGACGGGCGCGGGCGCCTTGCGGCCGAAGAGCCGGCGGCGGCGCGGGGAGACGACGGTGCCGGTGTCGGGTTCGGTCTCGTCGACCTCGTAGTACAGCTCGGTGCCGTCGTCGGCGGACGCCTTGCCCGGTGTGCCGCGCAGCGTGCCGTAGGGTCCCGCCGAGTCCAGGGCCAGCCGGGCCTTGCGGCGCATCCCGCGGCCGACGGTCATCCGCTCCAGGGCGACCCCGGCCGCCGCCCCGGCGGCGAGTACGCCTATGGCGGCCCCGGCGATACCGGTCACCTTGCGCCAGCTGCCGTCCACCCCCGTGGCGGAGACGACGGCCGCCGCGGCGTCCGCTACGGCCTCCGCACTGCTCTCGCTCACGTACCGCTCCTCTTCGCCGTACTGCAGTTCGCCGGTTAGGTCATTCGGGTGCGGCCGACGACATGACTCATGGTGCTGCTACAGGTGTAACCGGGTCGTGGCGCCGCCGAACCCAGGAGAAGGTCAGTCGCCGTCCCTTGGTTCCTGCCCATTCGGTTCCTCGTTCACATAGACGCGAGGGACCCGGGTTCCGATGCGGGTGACGATTTCGTAGGCGATGGTGCCGGCGGCCTGGGCCCAGTCCTCGGCGGTGGGCTCGCCGCGGTCGCCCGGCCCGAACAACACGGCCTCGGAGCCGGTTTCGGGCTCGTCACCGCCGAGGTCGACGACGAACTGGTCCATGGCGACGCGTCCGGCGACCGTCCGCCACTTGCCGCCGATCAGCACGGGTCCGCTGCCGGAGGCGTGCCGCGGGACGCCGTCCGCGTAGCCGACGGGGACCAGTCCGAGGGTGGTCTCGCCGGGCGTGACGTAACGGTGTCCGTAGCTGACGCCGTGTCCGCCCGGGACGTGCTTCACCAGGGCGAGGGAGGCGGCCAGGGTCATCACCGGGCGCAGGCCGAAGTCGGCCGCGCTGCCCAGCTCGGGGCTGGGCGACAGGCCGTAGAGCGCGATGCCCGTGCGGACGAGGTCGAAGTGGGACTCGGGGAGGGTGAGGGTGGCCGGCGAGTTGGCGATGTGCCGCACCTCGGGGCGCACGCCCTGCTCCTCGGCGTACGCGAGCAGTTCACGGAAGAGGGTGAGCTGGGCGGCGACGGAGGGGTGGCCCGGCTCGTCGGCGCAGGCGAAGTGCGACCAGAGTCCGGTGATCCGCACCCGGCCCGCCGCCTCGGCCCGCAGCGCCTCGCCGACCAGCTCGGGCCAGTCGGCGGGCTGGCAGCCGTTGCGCCCGAGTCCGGTGTCCGCCTTGAGCTGCACGCGCGCGGGGCGGCCGGCCAGCCGCGCCGCCTCGACGACCTCGCGCAGCGCCCAGAGACCGCTGACCGACACGTCCAGGTCCGCCTCGACGGCCTCCCGCCAGGGCCCGCCCGGGGTCCACAGCCAGCACATGATCCGCACGTCCGCCGGCAGCCCCGCATCCGCGCGCAGCGCCAGGGCCTCCTCGGGAGTGGCCGTACCCAGCCAGCCCGCGCCCGCCTCGACGGCGGCGCGGGCGCACCGGAGCGCGCCGTGGCCGTACGCGTCGGACTTCACCACGGCCATCAGGGCCGCACCCGGCGCGAGGGCACGCAGGGTCCGCACGTTGGCCCGCAGGGCGGCCAGGTCGATCTCGGCGCGGGCGCGCAGGGGCGCGGTCGGCGCAGTTGCTGTCTCACTCATCGCGCCCCCAGTGTCTCAGAGGCCCCGGCCGGCCCTCCGGCGCAGGCCCTGGTACGAGGTTCGGATACCTCAGGTACCCGTCCGGTGCCCCCACACGTACACCTTGTCCCCCTTTTTCAGCACGCCCCACAGCCTCTTGGCGTCGCCGAGCTTCAGGTTCACGCAGCCCCAGGAGCCGACGGTGGTGTAGATGGAGCCGTACACGGCGTGGAAGGCCTGCCCGCCGTCGAAGAACTGGGCGTACGGCATGGGCGAGTTGTACAGGGTCGACCAGTGGTTCTTGTGCCGCCAGTAGACGGTGTGCCACCCGGCCCTGGTCGCGTAGCCCTTGCGTCCGCTGCGCATCTGCACCGGCCCGTAGATCACCTTGCTGCCCTTCTGCACCCAGGTGACCTGCCGGTTGAGATCGACACAGGCGACCCGGTACGACCTCACGGGGCAGTTCTTCTCGGCGTTCGGGTCCTTCCTCGCCGACAGGAGCATCATCTGGTACCAGGTCACGGGCCCCGCGAACCCGATCGCCGGCTTGATCCCGTACTGCTTCTGGAACTTCTGGATGGCCTTGCAGTCGGCGGCGGACTGCCTGCCGTCCGCCTTCAGCTTCAGCCACTGCTCGATCTGCTTCTGGTACGGCCCGGTGAGCTTGGAGCAGCTCACCTTGGAGACGGCGTCGCTGAGCGGCACGTACTCGACGAGGTCGTACGTCCCCGGCGCCGCCGCCTTCGGCTCGACGGCGTCCTCCTTGGCACCGGGCGTGTACACCTTCGGCGGCAGCACCTGGTCGGGGGTGTCGACTGCCCAGGGCTGTCCGGGGCCGGGCGCGACCCCCGGCACCAGCTCCGACTCGGGAACGACGGCCGGCGGCTCGGGGGCACCGGTGGCGGCGACGGCACTCCCGGCCCCGAGGGAGAGCACGGCCACGGCGACGACGAGAACTCCGGCACTCCGCCGCCGTTCACACATGATTCGTCCACTAATCATGCGATCAGACAACCCCGGTGGCCCGGCGATTCCAGGGAGCCGCGCGGCGAGGTCACCCGAGGGATGCAGACGCTGCCGGGAAAGGGCACGCGATCGGAGCGCCCCTCACCCCGTCGGGAAAACACCCCGCCAAGCCGACGGCAACTCCGCAGCGACCTCATGCGCGACCGTCGGCGCTCCCCGCGCGGCGAACCTCCCCGCGAGCCCGTGCAGATACGCCGCCACGCTCCCCGCGTCCCGCCCGTCCAACCCCGCCGCGAGCAACGACCCCCCGAGCCCCGACAGCACATCCCCACTCCCGGCGGTGGCCAGCCACGGCGTCCCCGTCGCGTTGACCCGGACCGCTCCTCCCCCGGCCGCCGCCACCAGCGTCGTCGACCCCTTCAGCAGCACCGTCGCCCGGTACGCCGCCGCCAGCTCCCGCACCGCCGCGAGCCGGCCGGCCTCGACCTCCTCCCGCCGTACCCCCAGCAGCGCGGCCGCCTCCCCGGCGTGCGGCGTCATCAGCGTGGGTGCCGTACGACCGCGCACCGCGTCCCTGTCGGCGAGCCGCAGCCCGTCCGCGTCGAGCAGCACCGGCACGTCCTCCGCCAGCACCTCGGCGACCACCTGCGCGTCGTCACCGGCGCCCGGTCCGACCACCCACGCCTGCACCCGCCCGGCCTTGCGCGGCCCCCCGTCCGACACCAGCGTCTCGGGAAAGCGCGCCAGCACCTCGTCCTTGGCGGGCCCGGCGTACCGCACGGCCCCGGCGCCGCCCCGCAGCGCACCCGCCACGGCGAGCACGGCCGCGCCCGGGTAGCGCGCCGACCCGGCGGCGATGCCGACCACTCCCCGCCGGTACTTGTCGCTCTCCGCCGACGGCGCCGGCAGCAGCCGCGCCACGTCCACGTCCTGCAACGCCTCCAGCTCGGCCTCCTCGGGCAGTTCGAGCCCGATGTCGACCAGCTGTACCGAACCGGCGTACGCCCGCGCGGGATCGATGAGCAGCCCCGGCTTGTGCGTCCCGAAGGTGACGGTGAGGTCGGCCCGTACGGCCGCCCCGCGCACCTCGCCGCTGTCCGCCTCGACCCCGCTCGGCAGGTCCACGGCGACCACGGCGGCCCGCGACCGCTCCACCACGGCCACCAGCGCGGCCGCGTCCGGCCGCAGCCCGCCCTTCCCGCCGATCCCCACGATCCCGTCGACGACCAGATCGGCCCGCAGGATCGACGCGTCGGCGCTCGCGGTGTCCGCCGCCCTGCCGCCGGCCCGGCGCAGCGCCGCCAGCCCGG
>NZ_JBEYFC010000159.1:0-17873 GCF_040634175.1 Streptomyces sp. NPDC007162 | reverse complement strand
GTCTCGACGGCCGAGGAGAACGAGGCGTACGGCGTACTCATACGCGAGTCCATCGCCGCGACGGCCGACGGGACCGTCCTGCTGCCGCTCGAGGCGGTTCGGCACGGGTGAGCCGGAGGAACTGCAGGAACTCCTCTTCCGCTTGACGCTGCCACAGCCCGGCGGCTACATGACCGACGCCCTGGACGTACCCCCGGTGACCGCGGCCGGCCTCGACGCCTCCTGCATCCTCGGCACCGACGACACCTCGCTGGCCCGCCCGGGAAACGAGTTCGCCGCTCGCCTGGGCAACGAGCCGCACATGGTGCCCGGCGGACACATGGGCCCTGCTGAACCATCCCGAGGACATCGCGACCGCCCTGCTCGGACTGCTCTGACGTGTTTCAGCCCCGGCCTGATGAGCGAGCGCAAGCCCTGCAGAACACACTTGGCGCCTCGGCTGACCTTGCACTAGGACGAATCCAGGACGGTTGCAGGACCCGCGTCGGTAGCGTCCGACAGCGGGACTCACCGAAGACCGAAGACCAGCGGGCGTGTGGAGCGTGACTTCGGGCGCCCCCTGTGGTCCTGACAGGCTCCGGTCGTGGAGCAGCGTGCCCTTGACGGGAAAGGATCTCAATGCACCAGTTCAAACGAATGATGGCATCGAGTGCCAGGCGCTTCAGGGCGCCAGTCGTCGGCGCAGCCTTGATCGCCGCGAGCTTTGCGCTTTCGGCGCCGTCCGCCTCGGCACATGTGGGCAACGTCCCCACGTATCACTGGGACAGCTACAAGTGGAGCGCAAATGTCCTGGTCGACTACGGCCAGTCCCAGGCCGTGACCGAATGCTCCAACGGTGTCGTCTACCACGGCGCATGGGTCGGGCAGGGGTACTGGGCCTTCGGCTGGAATTGCGCTGACTACGGCGCCACGCTGGTCGATTTCTGGATCGACAACCGCTGACGCATCAGCTTGGACTTGAGGTCCACCGCGTGGGGCCTGCTCCGTCCAGAGGCGGACAGGTCCGAGGTGGCCTTCTGGCTCGCGGGTGAGGATGTGCCTGCAGGGACGCAGGGCACGGATCGCGGTCGGGGCGCCGCTCCTGTGCGTGTTGCCTGCACGTGACATCGTCAAAGCCCAGCCGGAACACAGGGTTCCCCCAGCCAACCGGCACAGACTTGGTACATGTCCGCCACCGCAGGGTCCCGAACCGGTCGAGTCCGCGTCCGGGCCGTCGACGACCGGCCCGTTCCCGGCGAGCTGCCCCCAGTCGCCGTCGCGGGCCGGCACCCCTGCCTGGTGCCCGACGGCACGTTCCCCGGCCTCGGCGGCCTCCAGGTGCCCCGCGGACCGCGTTACGAGACACCGAAGCCGCCTGTCCTGATCCTCCCGGCCCGCGGCACGTCGTCCGACAGCGGCGGTGACCTCGTCGAGGCCCGCATCTCCGGCCTGCGCCACAAGGCCGGCCGCGGCCAGGTGCCGAGGAGCCATGCCGGGCACGGGTCCGGTCACGTGAACCGGGCCGTGGAGGACGGCAGGTGACCGCCCGACCGAGCGGGCGGCGGATGACCGCCCGGCTGAAAGACCGACGGACGACCACCCCCCTGAGCGACCGGCGGTCGGCCGCGCCGCCGAGCGACCGGCAGGCGACGGCCAGGCCGCGGAGCCGGTCGCTCCGGACCCGCCTGCTCGTCTTCGTCACTGCCGTCCTGGTCTGCGTCTGCGCCGCGACGGCCCTGACCACCGTCCTCGCCCAACGCGCCTACCTGATGGGTGATCTGGACGACCGGGTCGGTGACGCGGTCGAGCGCAACGTGGGCGGCGCCGCCCTGCACCCGGAGCTGACCCGCGACCTGACCTTCCTGCACGAGCGCGGCCAGCCGGCGGGCATGCTCGCCGCCCGCACCGACGCCGAGGGCGACATCCTGAGCGCGGCCGTGGTGAGCCAGGACGCGTCCCCGCAACCGCTCACCAGCGCCCAGACCGCCGCCCTCCAGGGCATCGCCCCCGACGGCGCGCCCCGCACCCGCACGGTCCCCGGCCTCGGCACCTACCGGGTCGCCGCGCTGGACGCCGGCGGCATCCGGGTCCTGACCGGTCTGCCCATGGACGACGTACGGGACATGATCGACGGCCTGGTGGAGGTCGAGATCGCGGCCGCCGCCGTCGGCCTCACCGCCGCGGGCATCGTGTGCGCGGTGGTGATACGACGGCAGCTGCGCCCCCTCGGCAGGGTCGCCGCCACCGCCGCCGAGGTCTCCCACGCGCCCCTCGGCCGGGGTCAGGTGACCGGCCTGACCCGGGTGCCCGAACGGGACACCGACCCGGGCAGCGAGGCCGGCCAGGTCGGCGCCGCCCTCAACCGCATGATCGACCATGTCGAGGCCTCCCGGGCCGAAACCATGCGGGGCGAGGAGCGGATGCGCCGGTTCCTGGCCGACGCGAGCCATGAACTGCGCACGCCGCTCGCCTCGATCGCCGGATACGCGGAGCTGATGAACCGCGGCACGGACCGCATCGAGTCCGGTCTGGCCTGGCGCCGGGTCAACGCCGAGTCCGCGCGCCTGCGCAGCCTGGTGGAGGACCTCCTGCTGCTGGCCCGCCTCGACGAGGGCCGCCCGCTGCAGTCCGCCGAGGTGGACCTGGCCGCGCTGGTCGCGGAGGCGGTGTGGGACGCGCGGGCGGCCGGCACCGACCACGTCTGGCGGCTCGAACTCGACCCGGACGGTTCCGCCCTGGTGCCGGGCGACGAGGCCCGGCTGCGGCAGGTGGTGGCGAACCTCCTGGCCAACGCACGGATCCACACCCCCGCGGGCACGACCGTGACCGCAACGGTCCGGACCACCCCGACCACCTCCGTGATCCAGGTCCGCGACGACGGCCCCGGCATCCCGCCGGACCTGCTCCCCACCGTCTTCGAACGCTTCACCCGGGCCGACGCCTCCCGCACCCGCGCCGGTGTCCTGGCAGGCGGCTCGGGCCTGGGTCTGGCGATCGTGGCCGCGATCACGACGGCCCACGGCGGCCGCATCGACGTACAGAGCACCCCGGGCCACACGGAGTTCACCGTCGAACTCCCCGGCACCGAACTCCCGCCCGCCGGCGCGCCGCTGCGAGCCCGGACCGCGCGGGTCCAGGAACGAGGAGGGCGCCCGCGGATTCCGTGGGCGCCCTCCCGCCGTCGGGAGGTCAGTCGTAGGGGTTGATCGACAGGCCGGAGGAGCTGCAGTTGTCGAAGGTCGTGTCGCGGCAGACCGTCACCCCGAGGCTGTGGATGCCGCCCACCAGGCTGCCCGACAGGCTGCTCCAGGTGCTGGTGGTGCCGCAGCCGCTGGAGTTCCAGTGGTTCGGGAACTGGAAGCCCGGCGCGGTGACGTGGAAGTACACCGGGTGGGCGTCGCACGAGGTGTCACTGAGCTTCACGTTGCGCAGGGTGAACGACTCGGAACCGGTCCAGTCGACGGTCAGCGAGACGGACGCGCCCGTGGTGCTGGCGCTGAGCGGCTGGTTGTCGGCGGCGCTGGCCGTGCCCGGTGTGAACCCCAGGACGACGGCCGCGAGGCCGGCGGCGACGGCGGTGATCCCGCGCTTGTTCATGATTCCTCCCGTGTGTTCGGGCGAGGTGCTTTCCCCCGCCGCGGTGTGGTGCGACGCCATCGGCGCTACGCCGTCGGTGCTGCGTCAAGGCCCCCGCTGGTCCTGCGAGGAGCTCGCCGTACGGCATCGGCCCGGTGGCCCGGCGGGCAAAAGGCTGCCGGTGTCGTCCGCGCCCCGCCATGCGGTTTCGGCCACTTGGGAGGGCGGGATGACGACAGCCGTCTGACCTGCGGCGTCGCGGAGGTGTCGGGATGCCGCTGGGACGCCCGGCCGGTTCCCCGCGGTCGTGGAGCCGGGCGACCGGGGCGCCCCTGCACCGGCCGGACGCCGCGTCGTTCTCGAAACGGTGCGCCCCGTCCACGCCGTTTACACCCGCCCCCGTCCGCGCTAGCTTCACAGGAAGTGGGGTGGGAGCGCTCCCACCTCGACGGACCGGAACCCGCCGACGGGCCGGACCGCTTCCGCCCCACGTCTGTCTCCCTGACCCGTGCGACGACCGCTCACCCCACACGGTGTCACCCCACACAGAGGTATGAATGTCATGAATATGACAACAGTGCTTCCCCGATTACCCCTCCCCACCCGGGGCCGGGCCCTGTTCCTGACGCTGCTCGCCCTGCTCACCACGGTCCCCGCCCTCGCCCTGGTCCTGGCCGCGGGCGCCCCGGCCCAGGCGCACGGCACCCCCATGAAGCCGGGCAGCCGGACCTTCCTGTGCTGGCAGGACGCGCTCACCTCCACCGGTGAGATCAAGCCCGTCAACCCGGCCTGCAAGGCGGCCCAGCAGGTCAGCGGAACCACGCCGTTCTACAACTGGTTCTCCGTGCTCCGCTCGGACGGCGCCGGCCGCACCCGCGGCTTCGTGCCCGACGGGCAACTCTGCAGCGGTGGGAACCCCAACTTCACCGGCTTCGACCTGCCCCGCGACGACTGGCCGGTCACCCACCTCACCTCCGGCGCCACCGTCGACTTCTCCTACAACGCCTGGGCGGCCCACCCGGGTTGGTTCCACGTCTACGTCACCAAGGACGGCTACGACCCCACCAAGCCGCTCACCTGGGACGAGATGGAGGACACGCCGTTCCTGACCGTCGACCACCCGCCGCTCAACGGCACCCCGGGCACGGTCGAGGCCAACTACTCCTGGACCGGCAAGCTCCCGGCGAACAAGACCGGGCGCCACATCATCTACATGGTGTGGCAGCGCTCGGACAGCACGGAGACCTTCTACTCCTGCTCGGACGTCGTCTTCGACGGCGGCAACGGCGAGGTCACCGGCATCCACGACCCGGGCGACCCGACCCAGCCCCCGCCCGGCACCTGCACCGCCACCCGGACCACGACCAACAGCTGGCCCGGCGGCTACCAGTCCGAGGTCACCGTCACCAACAGCGGTGACGTGCCGATGCTCGGCTGGATGGTCGACTGGACGCTGCCCGGCGGCCAGTCGGTGGCCAGCCTCTGGAACGGCAACGCCACCTACAGCGGACAGGACGTGATGGTCCACAACGTCGACTGGAACGGCTCCCTCAGTCCCGGCCAGAGCACGACCTTCGGCTACGTCGTCCAGGGCGACGGCGGGGACGGTTCAACCGGCCTGCCCTGCCGGGTCGGCTGACGTACTGCGACCTGCTTCGGGCGGATCCCGGAGCCCGGTACCTACCGGGCACCAGGTCCGCCCGAAGCGGGCCGCCGCGACCTCAGGCCAGCAACTCCACCTCCGCCAGGGTCGCTTCGCCGTCCAGGACGAGCCGGTAGTGCGCATAGGCCCCGGGCTTCTGGACGGTGAACGCCCTCGTCTGCAGGTCCCAGTCGAAGGATTCGCCCGAACGCCGGTCCAGGGTGCGCCAGTTGGTTCCGTCCGCCGACCCCTGAAGGGTCCAGCCCGTCGGGGCCCTCGTGTGGTCCGACGGTGAGGTGAGCGTGTACTGGGCGCCCTTGACCGGCCCGGGCACCGGCAGGTCCACCGACGTCACCGTCTCCTGTGTCGCCGACGTGTTGTCGAACAGGGCGCCCTGGGGTTCGAGGACGTCCGAGCGCGGTGCCGGGACCTTGTCGTCCTGGGTGACCGAGACCGGTCCCGCGTTCCGGCCCGTGCCCCAGGCCGACGGCTTCGGGCCCATCGTGAAGTCGACGACCCCGCCCCTGGCCACCAGCGAGTGCGGGAGCGAGGTCGACGTCCAGGTGCGGCCGTTGACGCGGACACCCTGCACGTAGACGTTCGTGGCGCTGTTGCGCGGCGCGCGGACCACCAGGTCGCGGCCGTTCTCCAGGTGCACCGTCGCCTTCCTGAACAGCGGGGAGCCGATGGTGTAGTCGCCGCTGCCCATGACCAGCGGGTAGAAGCCGAGGGCGGAGAAGAGGTACCAGGCCGACTGCTCGCCGTTGTCCTCGTCGCCGTGGTAGCCCTGGCCGATCTCGCTGCCCAGGTAGAGCCGGGAGAGCGCCTCCCGGACGTAGGCCTGCGCCTTCCAGGGCTCACCGGCCGCGTCGTACATGTAGATGACGTGGTGGGCGACCTGGTTGGAGTGGCCGTACATGCCCATCCGGACGTCCCGGGCCTCGGTCATCTCGTGGATGACCCCGCCGTAGGAGCCGACGAAGTCGGGGGAGGCCGTCTCGGGCGTCGCGAAGAACTCGTCGAGCTTGTCGGCGAGGCCGGCCCGGCCGCCGTACAGGTTGGCGAGGCCACGGCTGTCCTGCGGGGCGGTGAAGGCGTAACCCCAGCCGTTGGTCTCGGTGTAGTCGTAGCCCCACACGCGCGGGTCGTACGACGACGAGTCCACCCGCCACCTGCCCTGGGCGTCCTTGCCCTGGAAGAAACCGGCCTTGGAGTCGAAGAGGTTCACGTAGTCCCGGGCGCGGTTGAGGAAGTAGTCCGACTCCTCCTGGTACCGCTTCTCGCCGGTCTTCTCGAACAGGGCCTTGCCCATCTCGGCGATGCCGTAGTCGTTGACGTACCCCTCCATCGCCCAGGACAGGCCCTCGCGGGTGTCGTCGCTGGTGTAGCCGAGGAAGGGGGAGGTCGACATGCCCTTGCGGCCCACGCCGGGGGAGGGCGGCACGACCGTCGCGTTCTTCACCGCCGCCTCGTACGCCGACCTCGCGTCGAAGCGCACGCCCTTGACGTAGGCGTCCGCGAACGCCACGTCCGAGGAGGTGCCGGTCATCAGGTCGGCGTACCCGGGCGAGGACCAGCGGGAGGTCCAGCCGCCGTCCTTGTACTGCTGGACGAAGCCGTCGACCATCTCGCCCGCCTGATGAGGCGTCAGCAGCGAGTACGCCGGCCACGTCGTCCGGTACGTGTCCCAGAACCCGTTGTTGACGTACACCTTGCCGTCCACGATCTTCGCGCCGGTGTGCGTCGGGGTGTCCTGGCTCGTCATCGGGGAGAACGGCGAGGCGTACTGGTACTTCGAACCGACCTTCTCGAAACCGGAGTTGGGGTAGAGGTACAGCCGGTACATGCTGGAGTAGAGGGTGGTCAGCCGGTCGGCGGTCGCGCCCTCCACCTCGACCTTGCCGAGCAGCCGGTCCCAGACCCGCTGGGCGCGGGCCTTCACGGTGTCGAAGGAGGTGCCGTTCGGGATCTCCTGGCGCAAATTGTCCTTCGCCTGGTCGACGCTGATGAGCGAGGTGGCCAGGCGGAGCGTCACGGTGCGGTCGGCGCCCGCGTCGAAGCGCAGGTAGCCCTTCACGCCGCTGGAGTCGCCGCCCGTCACCGGCTTGTCGAAGACGCCGTACACGAACAACCGCGTCGCGCCCGTCGAAAGACCCGACTTGACGTCCGAGTAGCCGGTGACGGTGCCGTGCTCCTTGTCGAGGGTCAGGCCCGCCTGCTCGGTCACGTTGTCGAAGATCACGCTCGCGTCGTCGCCCGGGTAGGTGAAGCGCAGGGCGGCCGCGTGGTCGGTCGGGGTCATCTCGGCCTTCAGGCCGTTCTCGAACCGCACCCCGTAGTAGTACGGCCGGGCGGTCTCGTTGTCGTGCCGGAAGGCCAGTTCGCGTGCCTCACGGCCGGTGTCCGGGGCGCCGGCCGCGGCCGAGGGCATCACCTGGAAGGTCTGCCGGTCGCCCATCCAGGGGCTCGGCTCATGGCTGGCGCTGAACGCCTGGAGCGTCGGCAGGTTCGCGTCGTTGTTCGCCCGGGAGTATTCGTACAGCCAGCTCAGCGAGGACGCGTTGGTCACCGGCGTCCAGAAGTTGAAGCCGTGCGGCAGCGCCGTCGCCGGGAAGTCGTTGCCGCGCGAGAAGCTGCCGCTGGAGTTGGTGCCGCGGGTGGTCAGCGCGTAGTCGGACAGGTGCGCCTTCGGCTTCTCGGGGGCCGTCGGCGCCAGGGACACGTCGTCGATCCAGCCGCGGAACTTCGCCGGGCCCGCGGGGGAGTCGTACCCCACCAGGATCCGGTCGACGGTCCTGCCCGCCGCCACCGAACCGATCGCCGACGAGACGGCGTTCCACTGGTTGACGTACAGCGCCTTCGACGCGCCCTGCCCCCGCGGGGTCAGCGCGAACCCGTGCTCGTCCGTCGCCCCGAGGCCGCTCAGGTAGGTGCCGTCGGTGAAGGCCAGGTCCACGGAGACGTTGGTCGCGTCGTAGTCGTGGTCGCCGTCGGCCATCGAGGGGAAGATCCGGTACGACAGCCGGGTGTCGCGGCCGACCTTCACGTTCACGTCGAAGACCTTGTTGTACGAGTACGCGCGGCCGGTCGCGGTGTGCCGGCCGGCGTAGCGCAGCGCGTGGGTGCCGGTGAATCCCGCCCGCGCCTTCGCGGTGGGGGAGCCGCTCGGGCCGTGGTCGACCAGCGAGAGCATGTCCTCGGGCACCGGGCCGCCGCTGCCGCCCGTGGAGAACTGGACGTCGGCGATCTGGAGGATGTCCGGCGCGCCGTTGTTCTTCGTGACGTCGAGCCGGAAGTGCCGGTACTCGGCCGGTGCGGACAGGTCGTACGACCTGGTCTGGAACCGCTCGGCGAAGGATTCGTCGGTCCGCGTGTCGAGGGTCTTCCAGTCCTTGCCGTCGGTCGAGCCCTGAAGGGCCCAGTCCTTGGGGTCGCGTTCGTCGTAGTCGTTCGCCGAGGTGAGGGCGTACGTCACGATCTTGACGGGCTTGTCGAAGTCGAACTCCACCCAGCCGGTCGGCTCGAAGGTGAGCCATTTGGTGCCCGGCTCGCCGTCGACCAGGTTCTCCTTCACCTCGCCCGCGCCGGTGTTCTCACCGCTCGCCCGCAGGTCGGTCACGTGGTCGGTGACGTTGCCGGGGATGCCGGTGCTGTAGCCGCCGTCGACACCCGAGGCGCGGGGGGCGCCGGCCGGGTCGGTGTCGACGGTGTCCGTCCAGTCGGGTGCCGGTTCGCCGGGCTCGAACGAGGACGCGAACCGGGTGGCGGCGACCGGTGCCTTGGCGGGCAGGGCGACCGCGGCACCCTGGGAACCCAGTGCCATGACTACGGCGGCCGTGATCACGACCGCCGTACCGGATCTGTGTCCTGTTCTTCGCTGCGTCTTCCGCTGCATCAAAACGGATACCCTCCCTGCCCCATGAGACAACGTTGTCAGCTGGGTGGCGCAGGAACCAGTAGGTGGTCAAGTGACCCGTGATGTCAAGGGTGTTGGCTGCGGCATTCAGGGGGCTATGTCGGTTCTTTTTCCGGCAAGGTGTACACAGGTCGCTCATATTTCCGACAGGTCTCAACTAGGAAAAGACCCACGGCCAACCTTGCACTCGATCTTGCCCCGCTGACGGAAAGTGGACTATACCTGTCGGCGTTTCCCGCACGACTTCCTGCACGACCCAGCACGACCCGACCGCGGTGCCGGGGAGGATCCGGTTCACCGCCTGAGTCCTGGAGAGGGCGAGGACTTGAGCATGGGATCCACTTCCGCAGCACACCACGGTTCCGGTTCCACACCGAGGAACGGTGCCGAAGGTGTCGGCCGCCGCGATCTGATCAAGCGGTCCGCCGCACTCGGCCTGCTGTCCGTCCCCGCCGCCGGATTCCTCTCCGCCTGCGCCAGCAGCGGCGGTGGCGGCCAGTCCAAGGACAAGACGGGCAAGAAGACGGCGAAGAACCCGCTGGGCGTCAACGAGAGCGCCCAGCTGGAATTCGTCCTCTTCGACGGCGGTTTCGGCAAGGAGTACGCCCAGGACGCGGTGAAGATCTACCAGAAGGACTTCCCCAAGGCCCACGTCAAGTTCTCCGCCACCCAGAAGATCCAGACCACCCTCCAGCCCCGGTTCAACCAGGGCACCCCGCCGGACCTCATCGACAACTCCGGCGCCGAGCAGATGGACATGGGCGTGCTGGTCGGCAAGAACCAGCTGGCCGACCTCACCCCGCTGCTCGACGCGCCGTCGTACGACGACCCGAACAAGAAGGTCCGCGACACGCTGCGCCCCGGCATCGTCGAGATGGGCCAGTTCGACGGCGACCCGGTCTGGATCATGTACTACGCCTACACGGTCTACGGCGTCTGGTACTCCCAGAAGGCCCTGGACTCCCTCGACGCGGAGTACCCGCAGACCTGGGACCAGATGATCGCCGTCTGCGAGAAGGCCAAGAAGAAGGGCATGGCCGGCTGGACCTACGCCGGCAAGTACCCGTACTACCTCCCCTTCTCGCTGTACCCGATGATCGGCAAGGTCGGCGGCGTCGAGGTCCTGAACGCGATCGACAACCTGGAGCCGAACGCCTGGAAACACCCGGCCGTCAAGGCGTGTTTCGAGGCCTACTACGAGCTCTACAAGAAGGGCTACATCCTCAAGGGCACCCCGGGACTCGACCACATCCAGTCGCAGACCGCCTGGGCGCAGGGCAAGGCGCTGTTCATCCCGAACGGCTCCTGGGTGGAGAACGAGTCGGCGAACGTCATCCCCTCCGACTTCAATCTCGCCGTCTCCGCACCCACCGGCATCGACAAGAACGACAAGATGCCGTTCGGCACCATCTGGGCCTCCGGCGGCGAGCCGTTCATCGTCCCGGCCAAGGCGAAGAACGCCGAGGGCGGCATGGAGCAGCTGCGCATCATGCTCAGCGAGGCCTCGTCCAAGAACTTCACCGCCAAGGTGAAGTCGCTGACCGCCTACAACGGCGGCACCGACGGCATCAGCCTCACCCCGGGTCTCACCTCCGGCGTCGCCGCGCTGAAGCTGGCCGGGTCGAACGTGGTGAACCCGCGGCTCCAGGACTGGTACGTGCAGCTCCAGAAGGAGAAGATCGGGGTCGCCGGCCTCGGCGAGATGATGGCCGGCCGGCTCACCCCGGCCGAAGCCGTCAAGAAGATCCAGGGCTTTGCCGACGAAACCGCCAAGGACACCTCGATCAAGCACTACAAGCACCAGTAACCGCGGATCCCGACGGCACCGGAGTGGCGATGCAGCACGGCAAGTACCGGTTCATCGTGGGGTTTCTGGCATTGCCCCTCGGACTGTACGCGCTCTTCGTGGTGTGGCCCTTCGTCCAGTCCATCTACTACTCGTTCACGGACTGGACCGGCCTCAGCCCCGAATTCAAGATGGTCGGCCTGGACAATTACCGGAGGATGCTCCACGACGACATCTTCTGGAAGTCCTTGCGGCACAGCTTGATGTTCGCGGTCGTGCTGCCGCTGGTGACGATCGGCCTCGCGCTGTTCTTCGCCTTCATGATCAATGTCGGCGGCCGGAAAAGGCGCGGCGGCCCGGTCGTCTCCGGGGTCCGCGGCTCCTCCTTCTACAAGATCGTCTATTTCTTCCCGCAGGTCCTCTCCATCGCGATCGTCTCGCTGCTGTTCGCCTTCGCGTACAACCCGGACAGCGGCGCGATCAATTCGTTCCTGCGCGGAATCGGTCTGGACAGCGTCCAGCCGCTGTGGCTCGGCGACCCGGGTCTCGCCCTGTGGTGCGTGATGGCGGTACTCGTCTGGTCCACGGTCGGTTTCTTCGTGGTCCTCTTCTCCGCGGGCATGGCGTCCATCCCCACCGACCTCTACGAGGCCGCCCTGCTCGACGGCGCCGGCCGCGCCACCACGTTCTTCCGCCTCACCCTGCCGCTGCTGTGGGACACCGTGCAGTCGGGCTGGGTCTACATGGGCATCCTCGCGCTCGGCGCCGAGTCGTTCGCGGTCGTGCAGATCATGACGACCGGACCGGGCGGGCCCGACTACTCGACGACCGTGTTGGTCCTGTACGTGTACCAGAAGGCGTTCCGGGACGGTCAGGCCGCCTACGCCACCACCATCGGCGTCGCCCTGCTGGTCGTCACGCTCGCCTTCGCGGCGATCGTGATGCGGCTTGGCCGTCGCGAGCGGCTGGAGTACTGAAGCGATGACGACGACCGAGACCGACGCCACCGTCACGAAGGCCGGCACCCCCGAACCGGCGCCGCCACGGACGAAGCGCGAGGGCGGGGTCCTCAACGCCTTCTCGCACGGCATCCTGGTCATCTGGGCGGTCATGGTGGTCACGCCGTTGCTGTGGGCGGTGATGACCTCGTTCAAGGACGACAAGTCGATTTTCGGCTCACCTTGGGCGCTGCCCGACAGGCTGCACTTCGACAACTGGTCGCGGGCCTGGACCCAGGCCAACATGAGCGACTACTTCCTGAACACCGTCCTGGTCGTGGGCGGGTCGCTCATCGGCACGCTGGTCCTCGGCTCGATGGCCGCCTACGTCCTCGCCCGCTTCGACTTCCCGGGCAACCGCTTCATCTACTACCTGTTCATCGGCGGCATGAGCTTTCCGATCATGCTGGCGCTGGTCCCGCTGTTCTACGTCGTGAACAACCTGGGCCTGCTGAACACGATCCACGGGCTGATCCTGGTCTACATCGCCTACTCGCTGCCGTTCACGGTGTTCTTCCTCACGGCGTTCTTCCGCACCCTGCCCACCTCGGTGGCCGAGGCCGCCTTCGTCGACGGCGCCTCGCACACCCGCACGTTCTTCCAGATCATGCTGCCGATGGCGAAGCCCGGCCTGATCAGCGTCGGGATCTTCAACTTCCTCGGCCAGTGGAACCAGTACATGCTCCCGACGGTCCTCAACACGGACCCGGACAAACACGTCCTCACCCAGGGCCTGGTCCAGCTGGCGGTCAGCCAGGGCTACAAGGGCGACTGGTCCGGCCTCTTCGCGGGCCTGGTCATGGCGATGCTCCCGGTACTCGCGGCCTACATCGTCTTCCAACGCCAGGTGGTGGCGGGACTGACGGCGGGAGCCCTGAAGTAGGCCGAGGGTTCGCGACCCGAAAGGGGCGCGGGGAACTGCGCGACCAGCCGCGACGCACCCGCACGGATCCACCGGGCGCACCCCGCGGCCCCCACTCCGACCTGCTGCCCAATGGCCTAGACATGTCCGTCGCGTGTCCCCCGGGCGACCCCCGAACCGCCAACGATTTCTCTCAAGGACTTGACGGCGGTAACCCGTTCAGCAGAGCTTGGAGTTCATAACTTGTAAGTGGCCCGGTTCCGCAGATGTGACCTGGGCCACCTTGGCGGCACCGTGGCCGCCTCCGATGGCAGGAGTGGATGGGTCGATGGAGACTCCGGGGTCGCAGTCGTCGCTGCACCGAGCCAATCTGGAACGTGTCGTACGGGCCGTGCGACTGGCCGGATCGCTCACGCAGGCGGAGATCGCGCGCACGACCGGCCTGTCGGCTGCGACGGTCTCCAACATCGTGCGCGAGCTCAAGGACGGCGGAACCGTCGAGGTCACGCCCACCTCGGCGGGCGGCCGCCGGGCCCGCAGCGTGAGTCTCAGCGGTGACGCGGGCATCGTCATAGGGATCGACTTCGGCCACACCCACCTGCGTGTCGCGATCGGCAACCTCGCCCACCAGGTGCTGGCCGAGGAGTCCGAGCCGCTCGACGTGGACGCGTCCTCCAGCCAGGGCTTCGACCGCGCCGAAGAGCTGGTCAACCGCCTGGTCTCGGCGACCGGCGTGGACCGCTCGAAGATCGCCGGAGTGGGGGTCGGCGTGCCCGGCCCGATCGACGTGGAGTCGGGCACCCTCGGCTCCAGCGCCATCCTGCCCGGCTGGATCGGCGCGAGACCCGCCGAGGAGCTCAGACTGCGCCTCGGTGTCCCCGTGCACGTGGACAACGACGCCAACCTCGGCGCCCTCGGTGAACTGGTCTGGGGCAGCGGCAAGGGCGTACGTGATCTTGCTTACATCAAGGTCGCCAGCGGTGTCGGTGCCGGTCTGGTGATCAACGGGAAGATCTACCGGGGGCCCGGCGGTACCGCCGGAGAAATCGGACACATCACTCTCGACGAAGCCGGTCCGGTCTGCCGCTGCGGCAACCGCGGCTGCCTGGAGACCTTCGCGGCGGCCCGCTACGTCCTGCCGCTGCTCCAGCCCAGCCACGGAACCGACCTGACCATGGAGGGTGTCGTGCGGCTGGCCAGGGACGGCGACCCGGGCTGCCGCCGGGTGATCGGCGACGTCGGCCGTCACGTCGGCAGCGGTGTGGCCAACCTCTGCAACCTGCTGAACCCGAGCCGGGTGGTCCTCGGCGGCGACCTCGCCGAGGCCGGAGAACTGGTCCTCGGGCCCATCAGGGAGTCCGTGGGCCGCTACGCGATCCCCAGCGCGGCCCGTCAGCTCTCGGTGCTCCCGGGGGCCCTCGGCGGCCGTGCGGAGGTGCTCGGGGCGCTCGCTCTCGCGCTCAGCGAGATGGGCGATTCGACCCTTTTGGACGGCTCGTTGCCGGCCGTTGCACCTGCCTTCACTTAGAGAACGAATGGCGCCGTTGCCATCTCGTTAAGTATTTACTTCTTGACGTCGAACTTGCGGCCGAGTTGACTTCGAGCCACCTCGGCCGCAGCGTTGCGGCCCTGTCAGGGAGGCACCCCTCAAATGAACGCAACGATGCGTAGAGTCGTCATCGGCACCGCCGCGGTTTCCATGGCGCTGTCGCTCGCCGCCTGTGGCAAGGCCGGCGATGACAAGAAGAGCGACTCGTCGAGCAGCAGCTCCTCCGGTGGGAGCAAGACCATCGGCCTGCTGCTCCCCGACAGCGTGACCGCGCGCTACGAGAAGTTCGACAAGCCGTACTTCGAGGCGCAGGTCAGCTCGCTGTGTGCCGACTGCAAGGTCGAGTACGCGAACGCTGCGGGTGACGCGGCCAAGCAGGCCCAGCAGGTCAGCAGCATGGTCACCAAGGGCGTGAAGGTCATCGTGATCTCCGCCCAGGACTCCGCGGCCATCAAGTCCTCCATCGACGCCGCCGTGGCCAAGGGCATCAAGGTCGTCGCGTACGACCGCCTCGCGCAGGGCAATGTCTCCGCCTACGTCTCCTTCGACAACGTCAAGGTCGGCCAGCTCCAGGGCCAGGCCCTGCTGGACGCCCTCGGCTCCAAGGCGACCACCAAGTCGAAGATCGTCATGATCAACGGTGACGACGCCGACCCGAACGCCGCCCAGTTCAAGAAGGGCGCGCACGAGGCCCTGGACGGCAAGGTCGACATCGCCTACGAGCAGTCCGGCCTGTGGAAGGACACCGTCGCCGCGCAGAAGGTGAAGGCGGCCATCACCCAGCTGGGCGCCAAGAACATCGCGGGCGTCTACTCCGCCAACGACGGCATGGCCGGTGGTATCGCCACCACCCTCAAGGGCGCCGGCATCAGCGGCATCCCGCTGACCGGTCAGGACGCGGAGCTCGCGGGTATCCAGCGCATCGTCGCCGGCACCCAGTCCTCCACCGTCTACAAGGCGTTCAAGCCGGAGGCCGACGCCGCCGCGACGATCGCGGTGGACCTGCTGCAGGGCAAGAGCATCACCTCGCTCGCCACCACCACGCAGACCAGCGGCTCCGGCAACAAGGTGCCCTCCCAGCTGCTGACCCCGGTGTCGGTCACCAAGGCCAACATCAAGGACACGGTGATCAAGGACGGTCTGTACACCGTCTCCGACATCTGCACCGCCGAGTTCGCCAAGGCCTGCAAGGCCGCCGGCCTGCAGTAACCGCGCCCCGGAGCCACCGGGCTCCGGCCGCCAGCGCCCGGGTGATCGCAGTACGACACCCGGGCCCCGGCCGCCCGACGTGAGATGCCCCTGCGCAAGCGGGGCGCCCCGTCCGGCGGTCTCGCGAAACCCCTCCGACGCCCGCTCCGGCCTTCATACCCCGCTGCCGGAGCGGGCGTCGGACGGACCCGTTGCCAAGCGCAGCGGATTCGCGCATGTTCATCTTGTAAACCACGTGCGTCCACCCGGGGAGACCCAGGGCCGGCGCACGTCCCTCCGCGCCTGATCAACAAGCGCGGCATCCCCGCCGGTCAGGCGGCGAAGGAGATGGTTCACGTGTCCGCTACGCCCGTGCTGGCGTTGCGCGGAGTCTCCAAGAGGTTCGGTGCGGTGCAGGCGCTCACCGACGTCGAACTGGAGGTCCACGCCGGAGAAGTGGTCGCCCTGGTGGGCGACAACGGCGCAGGAAAGTCGACCCTGGTCAAGACGATCGCGGGTGTTCATCCCATCGATGAGGGCGTCATCGAGTGGGAGGGCAACCCGGTCAGCATCAACAAGCCGCACGACGCCCAGGGGCTCGGCGTCGCGACGGTCTACCAGGACCTCGCGCTCTGCGACAACCTCGACGTGGTCGGCAACCTCTTCCTCGGCCGTGAGCTGCTGCACCGCGGCGTCATCGACGAGGTGACGATGGAGAAGCAGGCCCGCGAGCTGCTGTCCACGCTCTCCATCCGGATCCCGAGCGTGCGCATCCCGATCGCCAGCCTCTCCGGCGGTCAGCGCCAGGTCGTGGCCATCGCCCGCGCCCTGATCGGCGACCCCAAGGTCGTCATCCTCGACGAGCCCACCGCGGCCCTCGGTGTCGAGCAGACCGCGCAGGTCCTCGACCTCGTCGAGCGGCTGCGCGAGCGCAACCTCGGCGTCATCCTCATCAGCCACAACATGGCCGACGTCAAGGCGGTCGCGGACACCGTCGCCGTACTGCGCCTGGGCAAGAACAACGGCTCCTTCCCCGTGAAGAGCACCAGCCACGAAGAGATCATCGCCGCGATCACGGGTGCCACGGACAACGCCGTGACCCGTCGTGCGGAGCGTCGCACCACGGAGGCGGCAAAGTGAGCGAGACATCCAACAAGACCGTGCAGGGCGACGAGTCGCCCAAGGCCGAGAAGACCGCGGCCGCCGACGCCGCCGCGGCCACCGCGACGGTCGCCCCGCCGGCCGAGGACCCCACGGCCGCGGGTGTCGCGGTCGTCGACCCCCGGCTGCTGGTCCGTGAAGAGGGCCTCAAGGGCTACGTCACCGAGTTCAAGCGCAAGGTGAAGGGCGGCGAGCTGGGCTCGCTGCCGGTGGTCATCGGCCTGATCATCATCTGGACGATCTTCCAGCTGAAGAACAGCCTGTTCCTCAGCGCGGACAACCTCTCCAACATCAGCTACTTCCTCTCGGCCACCGGCATGCTCGCCATCGGCCTGGTGTTCGTGCTGCTGCTCGGCGAGATCGACCTGTCCGTCGGTTCGGTCAGCGGCCTGGCCTCCACCGTGTTCGCCGTCTTCGTGGTCAACCACGGGATGAACCAGTGGCTCGCCCTGATCCTCACGATCATCACCGGTATCGGCATCGGCGCGCTGCACGGCTGGTTCTTCGCGCGGATCGGCGTACCCGCGTTCGTGGTCACCCTGGCCGGCTTCCTCGGCTGGAACGGTCTGATGCTGTGGCTGCTCGGCGACAGCGGCACGATCAACATCCCGGCCGACTCCGGCCCGGTGCACATCCTCGGCCAGTCCTCCTTCTTCATGGACCAGGCCATCATCGGCGCCTACCTGCTGGCCGGCCTCGGTGTCGTCCTGTCGGCCCTGGGCCAGTTCAACGAGCAGCGCCGGCGCCGGGCCGCGGGCGTGCCGTTCCGGCCCACCAGCGAGATCATCGTCCGCGTCGTCCTGCTCGCGATCGCGTCCTTCGTCGCCGCAGCCGTGCTCAACAACGCGGCCGGCGTCTCCAACGCGCTGGTGATCTTCCTCGCCTCCCTGGTGATCGTCGACTTCGTGCTGCGTCGTACGACGTTCGGCCGCAAGGTCTTCGCGGTCGGCGGCGGCATCGAGGCGGCCCGCCGTGCGGGTATCAGCGTGCCGCTGGTCCGCATCACGGTCTTCGCGATCTCCGGTGGCTTCGCGGCGATCGGCGGCATGTTCTTCGCCGGGCAGACGGCGAGCGCGACGCTCAACGCCGGTGGCGGCAACACGCTGATGCTCGCCATCGCGGCGGCGGTCATCGGTGGTACGTCGCTGTTCGGCAACCCGGAGGCGGACGAGGACGCGGTCGCGCGGGTGGTGAAGACGACCCGGCTGGACGGTCT
>NZ_JBEYFC010000158.1:0-17922 GCF_040634175.1 Streptomyces sp. NPDC007162 | reverse complement strand
GACCTGGAACGCGGCTACCGCTCGGCGGTCATCTTCACCTTCGGGGGCGGCACCGGCTACGCCCCTCCGGCGCCGCAGGTCCCCACACCTCCTTCGCCCTATGGTCAGCCCGGGTCGGCGGCGCCGGTCCACCCCCAGTCGGTGGACCAGGCCCAGGCGCCCGCGTCCGTCGCCCCTCCCGCCCCGGCAGCCGAGCGTCCGTCCACCGGGTTCGTGCCGCCGGCCTAGAGGTCGTCGAAGGCGGACGGGGGTGACTGCAGGTCCTCCAGTTCGATCCCGGGGGCTGCCAGGACCACGTCCCCGGTGAGGTGCACGGTGTGCTGCTCGCCGGTGTCCAGGGCTGTGACCTGGTATTCGTCGACGGTCAGCGGGCCGTTGTCAGTGGCGTGTGCTTCTCTTCTCAGCAAGGCCCAGGACTGGTCCACGGTGCGGGGGGCGAGGACCGGGTCCGTGAAGGCCACGAGGCGTACGCGGGTCGCGGCGGCGGAGGGGGTGAGGCGCAGCAGACGGGCGGTGGCGACCAGGAACGCGGGGGAGGTGCCGGTGAAGGCGTGGGCGCGCACATTGCCTTCGGTGGCATGGGTGCCGGTGGGATCCGTGCGGACCCAGGTGACGCCGTCGAGGGCGGCGCCGCGCACCTGCCAGCTCCCGGCGTGGAGTTCGAGGCGGATGGGGCGGCCGAGGTCGTCGAGGGCGAGATCGACCGAACCGCTGTGGTCACCGGAGGGGGTGGTCACCTGGGAGACGTAACGCCAGCCGGAGGGGCCGGGGGCGCACTGGAAGTGTTCTTCGCCGAGGGGGGTGTGATCGTGCGGATCGTGGAGCGAATAACGGCCGCGGGGCATGGGGGTCCTGGGTCTTGACGGGCTGAGGCTCGGCTGAGGCTCCGGTGGTTCGCCAAAGGGGCAGGCCCCCGGCACGGGGGTGCGGGGGCCTGCCTCGGTGAGCTCAGCGGCGGTACCTCAGTAGCGGTAGTGGTCCGACTTGTACGGGCCCTCGACCTTCACACCGATGTACGCGGCCTGCTCGGGGCGCAGCGTCGTGAGCTTCACGCCGAGCGAGTCGAGGTGCAGGCGGGCGACCTTCTCGTCGAGGTGCTTGGGCAGCGTGTAGACGCCGACCGGGTACTCGTCGGGCTTGGTGAACAGCTCGATCTGGGCCAGCGTCTGGTCCGCGAAGGAGTTGGACATCACGAACGACGGGTGGCCGGTGGCGTTGCCCAGGTTCAGCAGGCGGCCCTCGGAGAGAACGATGATCACCTTGCCGTCGGGGAAGGTCCAGGTGTGGACCTGCGGCTTGACCTCGTCCTTGACGACGCCGGGGATCTTGGCGAGGCCGGCCATGTCGATCTCGTTGTCGAAGTGGCCGATGTTCCCGACGATGGCCTGGTGCTTCATCTTGGCCATGTCGGAGGCCATGATGATGTCCTTGTTGCCGGTCGTGGTGACGAAGATGTCGGCCTTGTCGATGACCTCGTCGAGGGTCGTGACCTGGTAGCCGTCCATCGCGGCCTGGAGGGCGCAGATCGGGTCGATCTCGGTGATGATCACGCGGGCGCCCTGGCCGCGGAGGGACTCCGCGCAGCCCTTGCCGACGTCGCCGTAGCCGCAGACGACCGCGGTCTTGCCGCCGATCAGGACGTCCGTGGCGCGGTTGATGCCGTCGATCAGGGAGTGGCGGCAGCCGTACTTGTTGTCGAACTTCGACTTGGTGACGGCGTCGTTGACGTTGATCGCCGGGAACAGGAGCTGGCCGTCGCGCTGCATCTCGTACAGGCGGTGGACACCGGTGGTGGTCTCCTCGGTCACGCCGCGGATCTCGGAGGCCAGCTGGGTCCACTTCTGCGAGCCGTCCGTGATGGTGCGGTGCAGGAGTTCGAGGATGACGCGGTGCTCGTCGGACTCGGCGGTGTCGACGGAGGGGACCTTGCCGTCCTTCTCGTACTCCACGCCCTTGTGGACGAGGAGGGTGGCGTCACCGCCGTCGTCGAGGATCATGTTGGGGCCGCCGGTAGGGCTGTCCGGCCAGGTCAGCGCCTGCTCGGTGCACCACCAGTACTCCTCCAGGGTCTCGCCCTTCCAGGCGAAGACGGGGACGCCCTGCGGGTTGTCGGGCGTGCCGTTCGGGCCGACGGCGATGGCGGCGGCCGCGTGGTCCTGGGTGGAGAAGATGTTGCAGGACGCCCAGCGGACCCGGGCGCCCAGGGCGACCAGGGTCTCGATCAGGACGGCGGTCTGCACGGTCATGTGCAGGGAGCCGGTGACGCGGGCGCCGGCCAGCGGCTGCGCGTCGGCGTACTCCTTGCGGATCGACATCAGGCCGGGCATCTCGTGCTCGGCGAGGGTGATCTCCTTGCGGCCGAAGTCGGCCAGGGAGAGGTCGGCGACCTTGAAGTCCTGTCGGTTGTCGACAGTCGTCATGGTGAGCTGCTCCTCGGGGTTGGGGCGAGGGTGGATACGGCTGGTCTGCGCGGCGGCGGACACAGGGGTGCCCCAAGGAGGACACAGGCATGCCCGCGTACGCGCAGCGCAGTCCGTCGGAGGCCCTCTCTCCCTCGGCCGGCCCGCGTGCGGGCCGCCCGACCGCCATCAGCAGCGACGTCTGGCTCCGTCCCAAGCTACACCGGAGGAGCGGGCCGCCCCCAGTCCAGCCCGAACAGTTCACGCCGTTCCAGAGGGCGGGAGCGGGTTCAGTGCCCGGCCGGGTGGGGGTTCGGGCCGCCCGGGGTGGCTTCCGGGTCGGGGCCCTTGGCTGCTTCGGCCTCGCTGTAGATGTCGGGTTCCAGGTAGATCACGCGGGCGATGGGGACCGCGGCGCGGATGCGGGCCTCGGCGGCGTCGATGGCGGTCGCGACCTCGGTGGCCGTGTCGTCGTGCTGGACGGCGATCTTGGCGGCGACGAGGAGTTCCTCGGGGCCGAGGTGCAGGGTGCGCATGTGGATGATGCCGGTGACGGTGTCGCCGTCGACGATCGCGGCCTCGATCTTCCTGACCTCCTCGACGCCGGCGGCCTCGCCGAGCAGGAGGGACTTGGTCTCGGCGGCCAGGACGAGGGCGATCATGACGAGCAGGACACCGATGCAGACGGTGCCGACGCCGTCCCAGACGCCGTCGCCGGTGAGCAGGGCGAGGCCGACGCCGCCGAGGGCGAGGACCAGGCCGATGAGGGCGCCGAAGTCCTCCAGGAGGACGACGGGCAGCTCAGGTGCCTTGGCGCGGCGGATGAACTGCGACCAGGACAGCTTGCCGCGCAGTTCGTTGGACTCCCTGATGGCCGTCTTGAAGGAGAAGCCCTCGGCGATTATCGCGAAGACGAGGACGCCGACCGGCCAGTACCAGTGCTCCACCTGGTGCGGGTGGCTGATCTTCTCGTAGCCCTCGTAGATGGCGAACATGCCGCCGACGGAGAAGAGGACGATCGAGACCAGGAAGGCGTAGATGTAGCGCTCGCGGCCGTACCCGAAGGGGTGTTGCGGGGTCGCCTCGTGCTGGGCCTTCTTGCCGCCGATGAGCAGCAGGAACTGGTTGCCGGAGTCGGCGAGCGAGTGGACGCCCTCGGCGAGCATCGACGAGGAGCCGCTGAACGCGAACGCCACGAACTTCGATGCCGCGATCGCGAGGTTGGCGCCGAGTGCCGCCACGATCGCCTTGCTGCCGCCTGACGCGCTCATGTGTCCGCGTGGTCCCTTCGGTACTCGTCTTTGCCCGTGCTTTGCCGGTGGGCCATTCTTGCAGCCCTGCCCGGAGGCGGCTCGTCAGGTATCCACAACCCCGGTACGACAATCCAACCGGCCGTGCGTTCCGGCTCAGACGATCACCGTGGCGCGGAACACCGCGCCCGCGCCGGACACTTCGGCCTTCTCGGCCGCCGGCACGAACACCGACTGCCCCGGAGACAGGTCGTACTCACCCGCGCGGACCGTACCGGCCGTGCAGAGCAGGATCTGCGGGGTCGGCAGGGTCAGGTCGTGGACGGCGGCGCCCTCGGGCAGGACGTACCGGGAGAGCCGGAACTCGTCGATCGGTGTCTCGTAGACCTCCTCGCCGTCCGGGGCGGCCTCGGGGCGCAGCACGCCCGGGTCGCTCGCCTCGAAGCGGACGACGCGCAGGAGTTCGGGGACGTCGACGTGCTTGGGGGTCAGGCCGCAGCGCAGGACGTTGTCCGAGTTGGCCATGATCTCGACGCCGAGGCCGTCGAGGTAGGCGTGCGGGATGCCGGCGCCGAGGAAGAGCGCCTCGCCTGGCTGGAGGCGGACGTGGTTGAGGAGCATCGCGGCGATCACGCCGGGGTCGCCCGGGTAGTGGTGGGCGATGGCGGCGTAGGGCGCGTGGTCGCCGCCGAGGCGGGTGCAGGCGGCGGTGGCCTCGGCGACCGTGTGGGCCATCTCCTCGGGGTCGGCGGTGAGGATCGCGGTGAGGACCTCGCGCAGCGCCCCCTCCTCGGGGTGGGCGCGCAGCGCGTCGGCGTACGGCTTGAGGGAGTCGATGCCGAGGGCGTCGAGGAGTCCGGCGGCCTGCTCCGGGGCACGGAAGCCGCACAGGCCGTCGAACTCGGTGAGCGCGCAGATCAGTTCGGGCTTGTGGTTGGCGTCCTTGTAGTTGCGGTGCGGGGCGCCGACGGGGACGCCGCGCCGCTCCTCGTCCTCGTAACCCTCCCTGGCCTGCTCCAGGTCGGGGTGCACCTGGAGGGAGAGCGGGGCGCCGGCGGCGAGGATCTTGAGCAGGAAGGGCAGCCGCGGGCCGAACTTCGCCACGGCCGCCTCGCCCAGTTCGGCCTTCGGGTCCGCGTCGATGACCTCGACGAGCGAGCCGCGCGCGGTGCGCGAGGGGGCGCCCGGGTGCGCGCCCATCCACATCTCCGCCTGCGGCTCGCCGCTCGGCTCGACCCCGAGCAGCTTCGGGATGGCGGTCGGGGAACCCCAGGCGTAGGGCCGGATGGTGTTGTCGAGGCGGTCCATGGTTTCTCTCTGCCGGTTCTCTGTGCGTACTGAGGTGAGCACGGGCAACGGCACGGCGTGGCTTACGCGTTCACCGTGCGTTCCCCCACCCGTTCGCCTTCGGTACGACGTTCACGTCGCCCTTCGTACGACGGGCCCGGTGCCGGTGTCCACCTCAGGCTCCCGAAGCGAGCGCGAGGTAAACGGCGGCGAAATCCGTGACGGCGATCAGTTCCGCCAGGGTCTCCAGTTCGTCGCCCGCCTCGGGTTCCAGTTCGCTGATCGGGGTGTCGTGGCTCAGCGCGAGGTCGCGGGCGGCGGGTGCGGCGGTGAGGCCGCCGAGGGGGCGGTCCCGGAGCAGCGCCACGCGCGCGTGCAGTGCGGGCGGCTCGTCCACGCGGTCGCGGAAGAAGTCGTCGGGGTCGGCGCTGGCGGCGAGCGGGCCGGCGAGCAGGGCGTTGTGCGCGGCCAGGGCCTCGGGGAGTTCGGCGACCAGCGCGGGCCGGCCGGCCAGTTCGGCGAGGGCGGCGGCGAAGCGGCGGCCCGCGGGGCCGGCCGAGTCGCCCTCCGTCCAGATCACGGGGAGCGCGTCGGCGAGTTCCGCGGCGAGGGTCTTGGCGGGGTTGCTGTAGGTCACGATGGCCGGCCCGCAGCGTTCGGCGACGTGGTCGAGGCGGTCGGCGACCTTGTCCAGGGCCTCCGGCGGTGCGTTGACCAGACCGATGCGGTCGAGGAGCGCGAGCAGCGGGGTGAGCAGCGCCCACAGGACGCCCGGTGAGGAGCCGGCGAGCGGCTCGCCGTGGTCGTAGGGGGCGGTCGCCATCGGTACGAACATGCCGTGGGCGCCGGCCACGGCCTCCGCGAGCGGGGTACCGGCGGGAGCCACGGCGGCTACCGCGCAGCCGCGCCGGTAGGCCTGGTCGGTGAGGAGGGAGAGGCTGGGTTCGGCGCCGTCCGGGGTGGCGATCAGCAGCAGGTCGACGGAGCCGGCCCAGCCGGGGAGTTCCCAGCGCAGGGCGCCGGCCGCCGGGGCGACGCCGGTGGCGGCGAGGCGGATGACGGGGCTGCCGGGTCCGGCCAGGGTGCCGAGGAGGTCGGCGGCGTGGGTGGCGGCGACGCCGGGGCCCGCGATCAGGACGGCACGCGGACGGCCGTCCGGCTTCAGCTCCTGGACACCGGCCTCGGTGGCGTGCCGGGCCGCGGTACGGACGCGGGCGCCCGCCTCGGCCGCGCCGCGCAGCAGACCTCGGCGGTCGGCCTCGGCGAGGGCCTCCGGGGTGTCGAGCAGCGATTCGTCGAGCATGGGAGCGGCCTCCGGTCGCCGGGGTCCTGGTCCTTGGTCCTGGTGCGTGTGCGGTTGTGGGTTGCTGCTTACGCCGGGCGGCGGGCCTCGTCGACGAGGAGGACGGGGATGCCGTCGCGGACCGGGTACGCCAGGCCGCAGTCCTGGCCGGTGCAGATCAGCTCGGTGTCCTGCTCCTTGAGGGGGGCGTGGCAGGCCGGGCAGGCGAGGATCTCCAGGAGGCCGGCTTCGAGCGGCATGGGGTTTCCCTTCGGGGGGAGTTTCTGATGGAGGTGGACGTCAGCGGATGTGCCTGGTCAGCGTACCGCCGGTGACAGCGGAGTGTCGGAGTCGGCGGGGAGTGGGGTCCGGCGCCAACGGGACGCGAGCGGAGACCAACCACGCCGAGCGGGAGGGGAATTGCCCGGGACGTCAGTTGTCCGGCGAGCGCAGCACCCGCAGATGGCCGCGTCGCGCGACCTCCCGGGGGTCCGCTCCACGTCCGCCGCCGCCCGCTTCGGCCGCCCGCTCCTGGGGGCGGGCCGCCTCGCGCACCGCGTTGGCGAGCGCTTCCAGGTCGTCACCGGTCGGCCGCGCGGGGGCGGAGCCGTCGAGGAGCCGGACGACCTCCCAGCCGCGCGGGGCGGTGAGCCGCTCGGAGTGCTCGGCGCACAGGTCGTAGCAGTGGGGTTCGGCGTAGGTGGCGAGCGGGCCGAGGACCGCGGTCGAGTCGGCGTAGACGTACGTCAGCGTCGCGACGGCGGGTCGGCCGCAGGCGGTTCGCGAACAGCGACGTACAGGGCTCACGACGTTGGACGGTACCGCACTCTTGAGCGGGCCGCGACGACTCTCCCCCAGGTCACTCCCCCGTGTCGTAGTGTGAAACGCCCCACACGCCCCTTCTGCCATACCTTGCTGACCTGCGCGGACGGGGCCGTCCGAAATACCGGCCAGCACCGCATCCGGTCATGATCCGGTACAAACACTGTCAATTGCCTTGAGCTCGTCGGACTTGTAGAGATACGGAAACGAGCCTGACCTTGGCCGGATCGGTCACCCTGCGAGCTGTCGCCGGGGCGGTGGCGGGGCGGTGCCGAGCGCTGTCGGAGCGTGGAACGGCGCGGGCGGCGCCCGCGAGGACTACGCTTCAGCAGTGATGGACAACCGTGTACCGCCCCGTGCCGCCGGCCCCGGGCCTCGTCGACGTGATCGCCACGGTCGGGGGATGCGCGGGCCGATCGCACCGCCTCAGGTGCCGCTGGCCGCGAGCCGCGCCGACGCGTTCGCGGATCTGGTGCAGGACTCCGTGGAGCGCCTGGAGCGGCGCTGGCCGCAGCTGGCCGACATCGACTTCCTGGTGCTGGAAGTGCCCCGTCTCCAGGACCGGCACGGTGAGGGCTGGAGCGACGAGGCGGTGCCGCTGGGCGGTGTCATACCCGCGCGTGAGGGACGCCCGGCGCGCGTGGTGGTCTACCGGCGGCCGGTCGAGATCCGCACCAAGGGGCGTGACGAGCGGGCCGCGCTGGTGCACGAGGTCGTCGTCGAACAGGTCGCCGAGCTGCTCGGACTCACCCCGGAGACGGTGGATCCCCGGTACGGCGAGGACTGAGCGTTCCGGTCACAACAGACCGAGCGCGTCCAGGCCCAGGTACGCCAGGTCGACGTCGGTGACGTCCCCGGTCCGCAGCAGCTCACGCAGTCGCTGCGGCCGGACGCTCAGTACCTCGATGAACTCCGTGCCCTCCGGGTCCGGGCGACTCCGCGGGGCACAGGCCCGGCCGATCGCGCAGAACTTCACGGACGAACTGTACGAATCGGCGAAGCAGTGCCCCACCACCTCGATGTCGCCTCCGTACCCGGTTTCCTCCAGCAGTTCCCGCTTCGCGGCGTCGAGGGGCGTCTCACCCGTGTCCACGTACCCGCCGGGCAATTCGAACAGGAATCGCCCGGGTCCGGGCCGGAACTGCCGGGTGACGAGGACCTCGTCCGTCGTGGTGAGGGCGAGAACCGCGACGCTCGGCCGGTCCTCACGAAGAGCGAACGTGGCCTGCTCACCGGACGGTAGGCGATACCTCGCCTCCACCACGGCTCGGCCGTGCGCCTCGTACACCGTGGTCCGGGAGAGCTGTTCCCAGTCCCCGGGCCCACCGGACCGGCACCGGCCCGGCCAGGGTTCGGTCACCGCAGGTCAAGAGGGGCCAGCAGCGGGAGGACCGGGCGGTCGACGTCCGCTCCCAGGAGAGTGTCGATGTAGTCGGCCGTCTGCTCCCAGCCGGTGACGGCGACGCACGGCACGCCCATCTCCCTGACGGGGTAGTCGTTCCCGCCCTCGTCGAGCCGGTCCCCGATGAAGAGGACCTCTTCCACCCGCAGGTCCAGGTGCTCCAGGAGCCGCTGCATGCCGTAGGCCTTGTCGATGCCCTTCTTGGTCACGTCGATGGAGGTGGAGCCACCGCTGCGGACCTCCAGGTCGGGCAGGCGCTGCGCGGCGTACTCCCGCAGGGCCCGGCGGCGCGACCCGTCGGGGTCCCAGGCGGCCTTCGCCTGATGGGGGGCCTGCTGCCCCAGCGCCGAGAAGGTGACCTGGCTGCCCCGGTCCTCGATCACCTCGCCCCAGGTGTCCTCCGCCCAGAGCCCCAGCGCCTTCGCCCCTTCGGTGAGCACGCCGACGATGAGGGACTTCTCCTCCTCGGTGAGGTTCTCGCAGTAGATGTCCCGCCAGCCGCCCGACTCCCACCTGAGGTAGCGGGTACCGCACGTCGGCATGAGGTGGAGCCGCTGCGCGAGGTCGGCCGTGAGCGGCAGTTCCTCCAGCACCTGGGTCTGGAACTGTTCGTACCGGCCGCCCGAGATGATGCAGACGTGCCGCTGGGCCAGGAGTCGCATCAAGCACTCGGCCATTCTGGGAGAGATCTTCGCCTTGGAGAGGGCGAGGGTGTCGTCCAGGTCGAACACCACGATGCGAGTCGACGGTTCCAATGCGCAATCCTTCTCTTCGTGCTCGTCGCCGGCCGGGGACTCATCGCCGGTAGCCGAGCCTGATTCTGCCGACCCTTGCGGCCGGCTTTACCAGGAACCCCTCCACATGGACCACGCCCTTCTCGTCGGGACGCGGCGCGCTGACGCCCAGAGCGGGATTGTCCGTGACAGCGAACAGCGCGGCCCCCCGGCTGCTTCCCGGGCGCACCAGATCTTTGCTCGTATAGGGGCGGTCCTTGTCCCAGCCGCTCCGCCGGAGGGCAATCTCCTCATCTTCGGAAAATTTGAACAATGCGTCAAGATTCGTCAACTCCGGCTCCGCCCGTGGCCCTGCGATCGAGGCGAGACGGAAGACGAAGCCGAGATCAGGTGCGATCAGATCGATCAGGCCGGCGGCGAAGGCCAGTTCCGACAGGCCGATGGCACCGATCATCGTGTCGATCCGTGGTCGGCTCAGCCCGATGAGTGACAGAAGGTACGGAGGTTCGACGGTGACGCGCTCGGGGACGAGCACCTCACTCCCCTGTCCCCGCATGAGCTCGACGAGCGTGCTGTGCATCGGCTTGGAAGCGACGGAATGAGTGGAGACCGTCAGCGTGTCCGGACTCTTGCCGACGGCCTTCGCGATGCGGTCCAGCACCGGGATGACGGAGACCTCGGGACTGGGCCCGAGGTCGAGGTCCTCCAGCAGATCGACCGGGGCGAGGACGGCGTACGCCTGGAGGTCCGGAACCGCCCGGACGTCGCCGCCGAAGCCGCCCAGGGTCAACGCCCCCGGAAGGTTCTCCGCGACCAGTTCGGTTCCGTCCACGTAGTCGAAGACCGCGTCGACCTTGGGCAGCGTCCCGTTCTCCAGACCCAGCCACTGACCGCTGTGGGCACCCGGGCTGTCGTCGCGTTCTCCTTCTCCCGCCGCGACACGGATGCGGAAGGGGGCTTGGCGAAGGATCTTCTCCGCTGCCTCGGTGGCCGCCCCGTCCACAGCGATTTTCCGGTCGTTCAACGACATGCCGTCGGCGAAGCCGCTTCGGGCCTCCGCGGCGCCCAGGGCGGCCGAGGCCATCGCGGCGACGAGGTGGGCGTCCTCCTGCGCCTCCGCCGCGTCCGGTGTCCCGACGCCCGGCCCACCGGTTCCGTCGGCATGCCCGCCACCTTGGTCCGACCAGTGGACGGCGACCTCTACCACGCGCTCGTCACACGCCTGGACAGCTCTGCTGAGAACCTCGTTCATCTTCCCTCTCCGGTAACCCCTGGCGTCGGCGGACCTTCACCGTGACCTGCGCCGTCGCTCCCTGAGGAGTACGGCGAGCGGCACGATGATCAAGGCTGCCGACGCCCCCAACAGTCCCCATCGCCGGGTGTCCAGCCAGTCGGCCACCTGGTTGACGAAGTCAGGGATCTGCACGACGGCGAGCACGATCCCCATGACCGCGATCAAGGAGTCGCGCCGGTTCTTCTCCTGTTCCTCACGCACCCGCAGAAGGCTCAGCGAGACCGTTTCGCACTTCTCCATGTCCCGGTAGAGCCCGGCCAGCACCTGGCCGGAGGGCCGCTCCTGTACCGTCCACTCGTCCAGACTCCGGTTCCGGCCCTCGATCAGCTTCTCCCGGAAACCGGTGCACCGGTCGATGAGCGCGGCATGCTGGACTCGCCGGCGGGTCAGCAGCGACTGCTCGGCCGGGCCTATGGCGCTCCGCATCGCGAGATCCCTGAGGATCGACCGGTAACGGGCGCTGAGATCGTCACAGACAACCCTGCGCAGAATGCCCACCGCCCACACGAAGATGGACGACGAGTCGTACCCGTACTGCGACAGACGGAACTGCGACCTTCCGCGGAGCCACGCCGGCAGATGTGCCATCTCCAGGCAGCAGTCGGCGTTGACGAACACCATGTGGTCGTCGAAGAAGGCCATGCCCGTGCGGACATGGCCGAACACGCTCTGCGGACTGCGGCGCAGCCACAGGCCGTCCTCCAGCAGATGGTCCGTCGCGTAGGAGAGCAGCGCGGATATCTCCCAGGCGTAGTCGGCGGATTCCTCCACACCCCGGTACAGATTCGCGGTGGCCCGGTTCTGGGTTCCGTCGAGATTCCACACCTGGACGGCGACGGAGCCCTCCACGAGCCACGTCCGGTCGATGGTGTCGCGTGCCAGTCCGGCGGCTCGCGCCAGTTCCCCGGCGGACTGCTCGGCGAGAATCCGGGAGATCTCCGGGTCGCCGAGCAAGGAGACGAACCGGAGAAGCGTGTCGATCGTCAGGGGGGAGGACAGTTCGATCACGGCCGCCTCCCGCGTGATCGGTCCAGGAACCGAAAGGAGCAGGGGCAGGGCGGTCACCACGTACTCCCCGCCCAGGGTCAGCGCGGCCTGCCGCAGTCCGGCGGAGTGACCGCTGCCGACGATCCGCGCGAGTGCCGCGGGCAGGGGCCCGGCGTCGAAGAGGGCGGAGTACATCAGCCCGGAACCAGGCCGCACCTTGCTCTGGTACGAGCGGTCGTCCTCGATCTCGCGCAGGCCTCCGCTCGCGAAGGCCTCAGGGAAGTCCGACCCCTCGGTCAGCCGATGCGCGAAATGGACCACGACCGAGCAACCGCTGATGCGAAGCCGGTCGGCGGCGGGCGGCTCGGGGACGTCGCCGATGTCGGTGAGCACTGCCAACTGATGGTCCACGACAGACTCCTCCGGCAGCTGCGGCGGCGGGCAAACGATCCGCTTCGAAGGTATCGGCTCGGCACGCGGATCGGGCGCATCCGCGGCGGGACGACCCCGCCCGGGTATCCGGCCCCCCGAGGTTTGACGGCTGCTCAATCCCGTTCGGTCAATGCCCTGTTGACCAGGCGCGGTGACAGCACTCTATGATTCCAGCCCACTCGACGGGCAGCGTCTGGAGAGACATGATCTTGCCGAGTACCTTGCGATGAACGTTGTCGTCACCGGGGCCTCGGGCTTCATCGGCTCCCAGTTGTGCGTTCTCCTCCGTTCCATGAACGAGGAGGTGACAGAGATCGACCTGCCGCACTGCGACATCAACGACACGGCACGGCTGACGCGGGTACTGGACGAGGTCGGGCCGGTTCACGTCTACCACTTGGCGGCCCAGGCCAGTGTCCGACGGTCGTGGGAGGACCCCGCACGGACATGGCTCACCAATGCCTGGGGCACGCTCTCGCTCCTCAGGGCCGTACGGACCGCCTGCCCCGGCGCCAGAACCATCGTCATGAGCAGTGCAAGCGTGTTCGACGGGGCCCGTCTGGACTCGCCGATCGACGAGGAGCGGGTGCCCGCCCCGGTCTCGCCGTACGGAGCCAGCAAACTGGCGGTCGAATCGATGGCGCGCCACTACCTGACCAGGTACGGACTGCCGGCGATCGTCATCCGGCCCTTCAACGTGATCGGGCCCGGGCAGGGAGCGGACTACCTGGTCCCCGCCCTGTCCCGCCGCCTGGCCTCCGCCACGCGGTCCGGCGGTGGCCACATCAGCGTGGGAAACCTGGACGCTCGACGGGACTACCTGGACGTCCGGGACGCGGTTCGCGGCCTCCGTACGCTGATGGAGCACGGGAGCCCGGGCGAGGTCTACAACCTGTGCTCCGGGATCGGCGTCCCGGTCCGCACCGTCGTGCAGACGATGATCTCTCTCGTCGACCCCCGGCTGCAGTACCGGCAGGACCCGGGCCTGAACCGCGACGCCGACGCGCCGAGCCTGATCGGTGACACCAGGAAGACCTGGTCGCGGACAGGATGGCGGGCCGCCATCCCTCTCGCCACGAGCCTCGCCGACATCCTCGGCACAGGGGGCGTGGTCACTTCCGCCGAGCGGGTGGTCACCGCTTCGGTCGCGGGCGACCCGACACCGCGGCGTTCATTCGACCGACGACCGTGAGCGAGGTGGGCCGGCATGAGGTTCCCGTTGTCCCAGCCGACGCTGGGCGGCCAGGAGTCCGAGAACGTCAGGGAAGCGATGGCATCGGGGTGGATATCCGGCACGGGCCCCTACGTCGACGTCTTCGAACGGGCGCTCGAACAACGCACCGGCAGACTGTCCGCAACGGCCCTCTCCAGCGGCACCACAGCTCTGGAGATACTCCTCTGCGCACTCGGCGTCGGCCCCGGGGACGAAGTCGTCGTTCCCGCACTCACCTTCGCGGCTCCGGCGGCCGCGGTGCTGAACGTGGGAGCCACACCGGTTCTCTGCGACATCGACGCCGAGAGCTGGACCATCGCCCCCGAAGCGGTTCCCGCACTGCTGACGCCCCGGACCAGGGCCGTCATCGCCGTGGACCTCATGGGCCATCCATGCGACTACGGCCGCCTCACCGAACTCGGTCTCCCGATCGTCGAGGACGCGGCCCAGGCCCACGGAGCCCGGACGGCCGACGGGACCGCGGGCGCCTTCGGAACGGCGTCGGTCTTCAGCTTCCACGCGAACAAGGTGATCACTTCCGGCGAAGGCGGAGCCGTCCTCACCGACGACCCGGAACTCGCCGACCGGGTCCGCCTCATCGCGCACCACGGTATGAGGGCGGGCGACGGATACCGCCACCGAGTGGTCGGGCGCAACGGCAGGATGACCAACCTGACCGCTGCCGTGGGTGCGGCCCAGGTGGACCGCTGGGACGAACTGGTGACCGGCCGGCTCACGGCCACCCGTCTCTACGACGCCCACCTCACCGGCCACGGCTTCCTGCCGCGTCCGAAAGCGTCCTGGGCGTCGCCGTCCTGCTGGCTGTACTGCGTCACCTCCGACGAGCGCGATGCCACCGTGCGCCGGGCCCGGCGCAACAGCGTCGACGCCCGGGCCGTCTGGCCGGCCCTGTCCGATCTGCCGCTGTACCGCCGGTACGCCCCACGGCCCTGCCCCGTCGCCTCAGCGGTCTCCAGCACCGCCATGTGGCTGCCGACCTGGTCGCACATGACCCCCGAGGAGGTGACGGCCGTGGCCGAGCTGGTGCGGTGATCCCCGGCACCGGTCTACTTCTGCAGCACCGCCACGTCCTGGTCCGCCACCGGGACGGCGACCGTGCCGCGGTCGTCCGGGAGGGTCTGGATCGTGAAGCCCGGGACGCCCTCCTCGGTGGCCGCCAGGGTGCGGGCGCCGTAGACCGGGCCGCCGGAGAGCGCCTCCACGGTCAGCGCGTACGTGCCCTTCAGGCCGGACGGGACGGGCGCGTCGACGTCCTGGGTGGTGCCCGACTTGATCGTGAACGTCTTGGACACCGCCGTGCCGCCCTCGCTGCCCGCCGACGCCGTGACCTTCACCTGTGCGGTACCGGTGGGGGCGGTCAGGGAGAGGGTGGTGCCCTTGCCGCTGTTGTCGGCGGACGTCGCACGTGTGCCGACCGGCGCGGTCGCCGGGATGTACGCGGTCTCCTGCTTGGCGCCCTTGCCACGGGTGACCCGCAGCGCGGCCACCACCGGCACCGACTGGTCGGTGGGCGTGAGGACGATCGAGCCCGCCTCGCCGCGCGTGACGGGGCCCAGGTCGGTCGCGGTGGTCATGCCGGCCTTCACGTGCAGCGTCTCGTTGCCGGCCGGGGTGATCAGGCCGTCCGGGGAGGCCAGGCGCACCTTCAGGTCGGCGTCCGTGTCGCCGGTGGTGAAGGCGATCAGCCGGACGTCGGTGGCGTCCTTGGGGATGCCCGGCAGCACCAGGCTGCCCGCCGGGTCGGCGGCGGCCAGCCAGTCGCCGCCGCTCTTGTCGTCCAGGGCCTGCACGCTCGCGCCGACCCGGCCGCTGCGCACGTTCACGTGCACGGTCAGGTCGGTCTGCCGCTCGTCGCTGAGGGTGGACAGCAGGACCGGCTCGCTGGCGTGCGGCTGGACCGTGATGCCCTCCCCCACCGTCGACTTGAGCTGGCCGTCCTTGCCGTACAGCTCGACGTCGACCACGGCGGCGCTGTCGTCGGGGTTGGTGAGGTGCACGTAGTCGGTGCGGCCGGCGGCGGTACTGGCGCCGGGGAACCAGAAGTCGGTGTCTGCGCCGGTGCAGTTGACCCCCTGGAGGCCGCGTCCGGTGCCGGCGGCGACCTCGGTGGTCTCCTGGACCGTCCAGCCGGGCGCGTACTTGCCCTCGGCGGTACCGACGTAGGCGGGCCCGTCGGCGCCCGAGGTGTCCCCGGTGGCCGGTGTTCCGGGTGCCTTCGGCGTCAGGACCGGCTTGGCGGTCTTCTTCTTGCCGCCGCTGCTGCCGGTGCCGTCCGCCGACTGTTCGGTGGCCGCCTGGAGTCCGGCCCTGCCGTCGTTCGTGGTGCCCTTGGTGACGGGCGTGAACGACGTGTACGAGGTGTCGGCGATGTCGGACAGGCTCGGCGCCGGGCACAGCAGGCTGGTGCGCTCCACGGGCAGCTGGGCGGCCGCCTCGGCGGTGTGCGCGGAGGACGTGGCCGGCTGGTCGAGCACGGCGAACCCGGTGATCGCCGCGAGCGCGGTCGTACCGGCGAACAGGGAGAGGGTGGTGCGGTTCACTGCTGGCTCCCGTCGTGGTGCTCGCCGCCGGTGCCGTGGTTCTGCTGGGCGGCCGGGTCATAGGCGGGGTCGTAGCCCTGCTGGTACGTCGGGTCGTACGTCCCCTGCCCCTGCTGCCCGCCGTAGCCGTACGGGTCGTACCGGCCGGTCTGGTACGGGTCGTAGGTCTGCTGGTCGTAGCCCTGCTGGTACTGGCCGGTGCTCTGGTACTGGTCGGCGTAGCCGGTGTGGTAGCCGTCGGCCTGGGGGTAGGAGGCGGGGTCCCACTCGTCGTACGACTGCTGCTGCGGGACCGCGGCCGGAGTCTGCTCCTGCGCCCCCTCCGCGGCGGCCGGGTGGCCGGCGTCCTCGTCCTGCGGGGCCGCCTCCTCCTCGGCCTCCGCCTGGGCGCGCAGGCGGCGGGCGCGGCGGCCCTCGCCCTCGGTGGCCTGGGCGGGGATCGGCTCCTCCTCGGGGAGGTCGTCGTCGACGTCGCGGCGGCGGCCGGGCAGGGCGAGGACGATCAGGACGACGGCGAGCGCGCCCTGTGCCCACAGCCAGGCGGTGTGGGTGAACGGGGTGTCGTAGGTGACGTCCAGTCTGCCGCCGGAGGAGGGGAGTGCGAAGCCCTGGGCCCAGCCGTCGACGGTGGTGCGGGTGAGCGGCCTGCCGTCCAGGGTGGCCGTCCAGCCGGGCGCGGCCGTGTCGGCCAGGCGCAGGATCCGGCCGTCGGCGCCGCTCGGGATCGTGGTGTGGATGTCGACTGCTCCAGCGGGGACCGAGGCGGGGGTGGCGGAGCCGTTCGCGGAGACGATCATCGCGCGGGAGACCTGCCGGTCGACCCGCCACAGGGCGCTGCCGTCCTGCTGGCTGAGCCGGGTCAGGCCGGGCGTGGCGTCCAGCACGCGCGCGATGTCGCGCGGGGCGCCCTTGTGGACGAGGACGTAGCGCACCGCGAACCCGCCGAGCTGGTCGGCCTGGTCGGCGCCGGAGCCGGCGACCAGGTTGGCGACGACCTTGTCCAGCTCGGCGTTCTCGCCGTCGGCGGCGACCGCTTCGGCGTCTCCCATGCGGGCGCCGGAGCCGCGCACCAGCATGTAGTCCACGTGTGCGGTGCTGTCGCTGTCCAGGACGAGGGTGCGGACCTGGTCGCTGGTGGTGCTGTCCTCGGCGACGAACGCGGGCACCTGGGCGGGGTCCCGGCGCTCGACCGGGCCGTCGGCGCCCGCGATCATCCAGCCGGCGGCGAGGAGCAGCGGGCCCGCGGCGGAGGCGAAGGCGATCAGGGCGGCGACCGGCTGGCGCCAGCCGAAGCTCTGCTCGGCGACCCGCGAGCGTGCGCCGTCGGCGCCGAGCGCGGCGGCGGACAGGAGCGCGACGCCGTAGACGAGGGTCGCCGGGCCCGCCCAGGCGGAGCTGTTGGAGAGGACCGCGAAGACCAGGCCGACCAGGGCGGCCACCCAGGCGGTGCGGATCGCGGTCTGGCGCTCGGAGCGCAGCAGGGCGGCCAGTGCGGCCAGGACGACGCCGATGAGCATCAGGCCGTCGAGCGTGCCGGGGCCGCCCGGGCTGGCGCCGAGGAGGTCGAGGGCGGAGGCCGCCGAGGCGCCGTACTCCAGTCCGGCTTCCTTGAAGAAGCCGGACGGCAGCAGGGTCAGCGACCAGGGGGCGAGGATCAGCAGCGGGGTACCGAGCTGGGTCAGCAGCCGCAGTCCGGAGGCGACCGGGTCGGTGCGGCGGACGGCCAGTACGGCGACGCCGAGGACCAGGGCGATCGGCCAGACGATCGGGGTGAACGCGGTGGTGATGGTCAGCAGCAGCGCGTACGCCCAGGTGGCGCGCCAACTGCCACGGGCCCCCGAGGAGTTGGCCAGGCCCGCGGCCGCGACGCCCGCGCGGGCGATGAGCGGCAACAGGATCGCGAGGACGGCGGTGCCGATACGGCCGCCGGCCAGGGCTCCGGTGGCGGCCGGCAGGAAGGCGTAGGCGACGGCCGCCCAGGCGCGCAGCAGCCGCGAGGTGACCAGCGGCCGGGAGGCGAAGTAGGCGGTGAACCCGGCCAGCGGTACGGAGGCGACCAGCAGGACGGTGACGGCGAGTCCGGTCGAGCCGAACAGCACGGTGGCCAGCGAGGCGACGATCGCGAGGTAGGGCGGCGCGGCCGGGGTGCCGCCGGCGCCGACCGCGTGCCAGGCGTCGAGGTAGCTCGACCACAGGGCGCCCGCGCCGGCCGGGGCGGGCAGCAGGGCGCCGCCCGCGAGCGCGCCGACCACCTGATCA
>NZ_JBEYFC010000157.1:0-17925 GCF_040634175.1 Streptomyces sp. NPDC007162 | reverse complement strand
AGGTCCCGCACCTGTTCCCGCGTCAGCTCCTCGGTGCGCAGCCACTCCAGGCAGACGTGCGTGGTGAAGGCGAGCCAGCCGCGCACCGCGAGGCGGGTGTCGGGGCGCCGCTCCAGGGCGGGGCCGAACTCCGGGTCGGCGGCGAGGGCGGCGAGGATCTGGCGCTCCTGGGCGGTCTGGGCCTGCCGGTACACCCGGCGCACCGCCTGGTCGCCGGAGGCCTCGGCGCGATGGAAGGCACGGAAGCCGTGGGCGTGGGCACGGACGTAGTCGAGGTAGACGTCGAGGCCCGCGGTGAGCTGCTCGCGGGCGGGGACACCGGGCTCCGCCGCCGTCATCCGCAGCATCCGCTCGCTCTCCCGCTGCACGACCGCCGCGAAGAAATCACGCTTGGTCGGAAAATAGTGGTAAAGCAGACCGCGGGAGACTCCCGCGATCTCGGCGACCTGCTCGATCCACACGTCGTCGTAGGGGCTCTCGGAGAAGAGCCGGGCCCCGACCGAGAGGAGTTGCTCACGGCGCTCCGCGGTGCTGAGTCTGCGGCGGCTGCGCTCACCCTGGTTCGCGACCATGTCGGCACTTTACTTGACGTGGGTTCAACAACGGGACGAGACTGAAACCGCCTATTGAACCCACGTACAACTAGCTCACCTGCCGCAGCATCGAGGGAGATCGCGTCATGGCGGAGACGGTCACGCAGCCGGGGACGGGTACCGGCGGCCCGCTGCCCAAGGGGTTCCGGGGCGCCGAGCAGGGCTGGCCGGAGCTGCACCGGATACCGCACCCGCCGCGTCGGCTGCCGTTCCTCGGTGACGTCCTCGGTGTCGACCGGCGCACCCCGGTCCAGGACTCGATGCGTCTCGCCGGGCAGCTGGGGCCGATCTTCCGGCGCAAGGCGTTCGGCAACGAGTTCGTGTTCGTGTGGGGCGCCCGGCTGGCCGCCGACCTGGCCGACGAGGCACGGTTCGCCAAGCATGTCGGACTGGGCGTCGCCAACCTGCGCCCGGTCGCCGGCGACGGCCTGTTCACGGCGTACAACCACGAGCCGAACTGGCAGCTCGCGCACGACGTCCTCGCCCCCGGTTTCAGCCGGGAGGCCATGGCGGGCTACCACGACATGATGGTGTCGGTGGCGGGCCGGCTGACCGACCACTGGGACCGGGAACAGGCCGCCGGGCGCTGGGTCGACGTGCCCGGCGACATGACCAAGCTGACCCTGGAGACGATCGCGCGCACCGGGTTCGGGCACGACTTCGGCTCCTTCGAACGGGACCGCCCGCACCCCTTCGTGACCGCGATGATCGGCACGCTCAGCTACGCGCAGCGCCTCAACAGCGTGCCCTCACCGCTGGCCCCGGTGCTGCTGCGGGAGGCCTCGCGGCGCAACGCGGCCGACATCGCCTTCCTCGACCGCACGGTCGACGACCTGGTCGCCGAGCGGCGCCGGACCGGCCGCGGGCAGGGCGACCTGCTGGACCGGATGCTGGAGACGGCCCACCCGGAAACGGGTGAGCGGCTGTCCGCCGAGAACGTGCGCCGCCAGGTGATCACCTTCCTGGTGGCCGGCCACGAGACCACCTCGGGCGCGCTCTCCTTCGCCCTGCACTACCTCGCCCTGCACCCCGAGATCGCCGCCAGGGCCGCCGCCGAGGTGGACCGGGTCTGGGGCGACACCCCCGCGCCGGGCTACGACCAGGTCGCCAAGCTGCGCTATCTGCGCCGGGTCCTCGACGAGTCGCTGCGGCTGTGGCCCACCGCCCCCGCCTTCGCCCGCGAGGCCCGCCGGGACACCGTGCTCGCCGGGGAGCATCCGATGCGCCGGGGCGGCTGGGCGCTGGTCCTGACGCCGATGCTGCACCGGGACCCGGAGGTGTGGGGTCCGGACGCCGAGCGCTTCGACCCGGACCGTTTCGAGCCGTCGGCCGCGCGGGGCCGGGCCCCCCACACCTTCAAGCCGTTCGGTACGGGCGCCCGTGCCTGCATCGGGCGCCAGTTCGCGCTGCACGAGGCCACCCTGGTCCTCGGCCTGCTGCTGCGCCGTTACGAGCTGACGCCCGACCCCGGCTACCGGCTGAAGGTGACCGAGCGGCTGACGGTCATGCCGGAGAAGCTGCGGCTGCGGCTCGAACGGCGCCGCCCCGCCCCGGCACCGGCGCCCGTGCCGGACACGTCCGCCTCAGCGGGCGGCGGCTGCCCAGTGCACGGGGCGGGTGACTGACGCCGGCAGCCGGGTCCCGGCGCTCCCCCGCGCCGCGTCGGCCTGCGGCTGGGTCAGGAAGAACGCGCCCGTCAGGTCCGCGTCGCTGAGATCGGCGTCGCGCAGGTCGGCTCCGATCAGGTCCGTGTCGCGCAGATCCGCCCCGGTGAGGTCGGCCGCGATGAGGTAGGCCCCGCGCAGGCTCACGCCCCGCAGGTCGGCTCCGCTGAGCCGGGCACCCATCAGATCCGCGCCCCGCCGGTCCTTCCGGCGCCCACGGACCCCCGCGCGGGCCAGCTCACTGGCGCGCAGCAGCAGCACGTCGGCCTCCTGCCGGTGCGCGGCCACGTCCAGGACGGCGAGTTCCCCGGGCGTGCCGACGGCCAGCGCCTCGACGGTCCCCAGGAGCGCCTTCAACTCGGGGTGGACGGGGCGCGCGGCGGGCAGGTCGAGCGCGGCCGTGAGGTACCAGAGCAGTTCGTGCAGCTGTCGTACGACCGCGAAGGCGTCGAACATCCGGCGGGCCTGCTGCGGGGAGCCGGTCCGCCAGTCCTGGCCGCCGAAGGTCACCTGGGACACCCGCTGGCCCGCGCCGAAACAGTCGTAGACGGTGCAGCCGGGGAATCCCCGCTGCCGCAGCTCGGCGTGGATGCCGCAGCGGTGGTCGCCGCCGAGGTTCCGGCAGGGCGTCCCGGCGGGCTTGGTCACCGCGAAGTCGGCGGAGGCGGTGAACGGCAGGGCGACACAGCACAGCCCGAAGCAGCGGGAGCAGTCCCCGCGCAGCCGCGACCGGTCGGACGTCTGTTCTGGCATCGGCCCAGTTTACGGACCTGCGTCGCCGCCCGGTGCGTCCGTCAGTCCTCCTGCGCGGTGAGCTCGAGTCGGTCCAGCCGCTCGGGGTCGGCGAGGATGTACATCTCGGTGATCCGGCCGTCCACGACGGTGACCGCCAGGACCGACCGCGGGCCGTCCTCGGGCGCGTTGACCACGCCCACGGCGCCGTTGACCAGGGCGAGCCGGGCCGTGCCGGCGAACTGCCGGAAGGTGAAGGCCCCTTCGGCCACCGGCTGGGCCCCGCGCACCACCTTGGAGGCGGCCGCGCCGCGCACCAGGGCGCCCGAGTCGACGCGCAGCACCACGTCAGGGTGGAGCAGGGCGACCAGCGCCTCGAAGTCACCGCGCCGGGAGGCGGCCAGGAAGGCCTCCAGGACCTGCCGCTGCCGGCCCGGGTCGGGGTCGGCCGCCGGGGTGGCGCCCTGCACCCGGCGGCGGGCCCGGCTGGCCAGCTGCCGGGTCGCCGCCGGACTGCGTTCCACGATGGGCGCGATGTCGTCGAAGGGCACCGCGAACATGTCGTGCAGGACGAACGTCAGCCGCTCGGCGGGCTCCAGCGTCTCCAGGACGATCAGCAGGGCGAGCCCCACCGAGTCGGCCTGGAGCACCTCCTGTTCGGGGTCGATGCTCGTCAGCGGCCTGATCACCGGGTCCGGGACGAAGGTGTCGTCCATCGGCTGCTCGCGGCGCGCGGTGCGGGAGCGCAGCAGGTCGAGGCAGACCCGGCCGACCACCGTGGTCAGCCAGCCGCCCAGGTTCCTGATCTCGTCCGTTTCGGTGCGTCCGAGCCTGAACCACGCCTCCTGGACCGCGTCCTCGGCCTCGGCGAGCGAGCCGAGCATCCGGTAGGCCACCGCGCGCAGGTGGTCGCGGTGCTCCTCGAAGCGCTCGGCGAGTCGTTCCGTGTCGATGGTCATGTCCCCCGTGCCTCCCCTGTCGGCCGATCAGTCCATCCTGGCCCGTCGCGCGGTCACCCGCGTCCCTTCGGGTGCGTGTCTCACGCCTCGTCCCTTGCCAGGGCCAGCAGCCGGTCCAGTACCCGTGGCGCTCCGGCGCGCAGTCCGTCGTGCTCGAACTCGTCGGTGACCCAGGTGCGCAGGCCCCGGACGGCCCGGGCGGTCCGCAGCGAGTGCCCGGCGTCGACGTACATGTCGTCGTGGTAGACGGCGGCGGCGACCGGTACCTCGTTCACCGCGAGGCGGGCCGGGTCGTACAGCGGCTGCCAGTCGGTGCGGGCGGCGAGCAGGTCCGCGGCCTCCTTCAGCGGCCGCAGCGCCGGGTCCGTGTCGAACACCCAGGGGTGCACGGTCTCGCCGGTGAACAGCACCGGGGTGTCACCCGCGAGCGACTTGGCCGCGTCGAACTGCGGGAACTCGGCGCGCACCCGCTCGGCCGCCCAGGCGGTGGGGCGGGCGTCCTGCCCGTAGACGGGCTCGTGGACCAGGGCGTAGAGCGGGTTGGCCGCGTACGACAGGAGTCCCTGGACCTGTTCCTGGAAGGCGTCGGAGAGTTCGGCGCCGGCCGGGGTGCGGACGAACGCGTCCTCCAGGAGGAAGTGCAGGCGGTGGCTGCCGTCGCTCATGCCGAGCATCAGGCCGAGGGACTGGAAGGCCTCGACGGTGAGCCGGTAGCCGTTCGGCAGCACGGTCTCGTGGTCGAGCAGGTGCTCGGCGATCCGGCGGACCCGCTCGACGTCCATGGGGTAGCGGTCGTAGTGCGCGGCGACCTTGCGCTCGATGCGCGGGTAGGCGGCCCGGTAGACGTCGTCGGCGTGCGCGTCGAGGGCGGGCAGGCCGCCGGTGATCACGGAGGTCTCGAGGCCTTCGGGGAAGAACGACAGGTAGGTCAGGGTGCAGAAGCCGCCGAAGCTCTGGCCCAGGGTGGTCCAGGGCGCGCCGCCGGTGAGCTGCGGGCGGATCGCCTCGCAGTCCCGGACGATCGAGTCGGCACGGAAGCGGGCCAGGTGGTCGGCCTGGGCGGCCGGGCCGCCGCGCAGCGGGAGGGTCTGCCGGTTGACCGGGGTGGAGCGACCGGTGCCGCGCTGGTCGAGGAGGAGGACGCGGTACTCCTGAAGGGCCCGGTCGAGCCACGCCTGCCGCCCGACGAAACGATTCGCCCCGAAACCGGGCCCACCCTGGAGGTACAGCAGCCAGGGCAGTTCCTGGTCCGCCTTGTCGCTCGCGACCGCCTCCCGGGCATAGAGCTCGATGGTCTCGCCGCCGGGTTCGGCGTGGTCCAGCGGCACGGTGAAGTGGCGGTCGGTGAGGACGACGCCGGGCTGGCGGTAGCTGAGGCTCAACGGTTCTCCCGGGACGGTCGGACGGTCGCGTCCCAGTTCAGCACATGTCAGGCGGTGGCCCGCCCCCGGGATCATGCAATCGTTACTGAATCTCCGGTCAGCGGGCGGCGAGGCTGGAGCGGCGGACCACCAGTTCCGGCTGGAGCACCACCCGGCGGTGCTCGTGGGGCCGCTGTCCGCCGTGTTCCTCGGTCTCCTCCAGGAGGAGGTCCGCGGCCATGGCGCCCATGGTGACGGCGGGTTGGCGCACGGAGGTGAGAGGGACGGCGGCGGCCGCGGCGAACTCGATGTCGTCGTAGCCGACGATGGCCAGGTCGTCGGGGACGACCACGCCGGCCGCGTACATGGCCTGGAGGACGCCGAGGGCGAGCAGGTCGTTGGCGCAGAAGACCGCGGTGGGCCGGTCGGAGAGGCCGAGCAGCCGGGCACCCGCGTCCCGGCCCGCGGCCACGTCGAGCCGCTCGGTGGGCAGCTCGCGCAGCGCGTCGGGGCTCAGCCCGGCCTCGGCCAGGGCGTTCAGCGCGCCGGTGCGGCGGTCACGCACCTGGTTGAACCCGGGCGGCCCGCTGACGTACGCGATGGAGCGGTGACCGGCGTCCACGAGGTGCCGGACGGCCAGCGCGCCGCCCGCGACGTCGTCGACGCTGACCGAGCACTCGGTGGTGCCCTCCGCGACCCGGTCGACCAGCACGAAGGGGATGCCGTGCCGGCGGAACGTCTCGATGTTGCGGCCGGTGGCGTCCGCCGGGGTGAGCAGGACGCCGCGCACCCGCTGTTCGGCGAAGAGCGCGAGGTACTCGGCCTCCTCACCGGCGCTCTGCGCGCTGTTGCAGACCATCACACCGAGCCCGGCGTCGCGTGCCGCCCGCTCGGCGCCCCGGGCGACGTCGACGAAGAAGGGGTTGCCCATGTCGAGGACGAGCAGCCCCATGATCCGGCTGCGGCCCGCGCGCAGCTGGCGCGCGGACTCGCTGCGGACGTAGCCGAGCCGGTCTATCGCCGACTGCACCCGCGCCCGCGTCTCACTGGCGACCGTGTCCGGGCGGTTGATGACGTTGGAGACCGTGCCCACCGAGACTCCGGCGGCGCGGGCGACGTCCTTGATACCCACCGACTGGGCCATCGGGCGGAGACCTCCAGGAGAACGCGGGCGGCGGGAAGACCTTCACACCAGGCGGGAAGTCCGCCCCGGGAAGGGCTTCACATTACGACATGACTCGGATACGGAGCCGGTCAGGCGGGCAGGGCGAAGTCGACGACGTGGAGCGCCGAGGGGGTCGTACCGCTCGACGTCTCCTGGTACAGGAACGACAGCACGTTGTCCGCCTTGACCCGCAGTTCGTCGATCACCACCTCGCCGAAGGCGTTCAGGTCGCCGCCGTCGTACAGCAGCGTCCAGTCGGTGTACCCGGAGGACCTGGACGCGGCGGCGATCCGGCCGAAGGGGAAGACCGCGTAGGCGTTGTCGTACTTGTCCAGGATCAGCTTGGTGCGCTGGCTGGAGTTCAGTGCGACGGGGATCTCGGTCTTCTGCCAGGTGCCGGCGGAGTTCTTGCGGACGTGGAAGGCGCGGCCGTTGGCGGTGCGGTCACTGACGTAGTCCGTCGTGCACTGCCCGAAGCGGCCGGGGACGTAGCTGATGATCGCGTGCGGGAGTCCGGCGGAGTCCGTCCACTGGCTCTCCTGGTTCATCAGGGAGTGGTCGGGGTTGAGGGAGTCGACGACCAGACCGGAGTCGGTGACGGCGACGGTGTCCGAGGTGCCGGTGGTGGCCACCAGGGCGCCGGCGTCGTTGCGCCAGGTGCGGCCGCGGTCGGTGGAGTAGACGTAGCCGGTGTCGTGGTTGGTGATGCCGCCGCTGTTGCACATCACGGACGCCGACTGCTCACGCCAGGTGAAGAAGGCGTGCAGCCGCCCGTTGACGTCGTAGTCGATGCCGTGCAGGTACATGTTCCGGGCGGTCGACGAACCGTGCGTGCTCGTGTACGTCCCGGTGGAGCTGCTCCACTCCCCCAGCGCGGTCCAGCTCGAACCGTCGTACTCCGCGAGGGCGTTGCGGCCGTTGCCGGAGATCCCCACCCGGTAGCTGAGCTGAAGCTTCCCCTCGGGTGTCGCGATGAACTGCGGGTAGGTGAACTGCGAGGTCAGCGCTACCCCGTCGAGGGAGGTCTGGACGGCGCCGAAGACGGCCGAGGTCCACGCCGTGGAGCCGGGGTTGTCCAGCAGCCCGGCGACCGACTTCACGTAGAAGAAGCCGTCGCTGTGGGAGTCCATGTTGATGTGGAGGCGGCCGTCGACCTTCGAGACGCCCATGGAGATGACGTTGTGCGAGTCGGCGGACTTGAGCTGGTGGGCGAGGGTGACGGTCGACCAGGAGGAGCCGCCGAGCACCCGGCGGCCGATCACCGCGGAGCCGGTCGCGGTGTACCAGGCGGCGTACTGGTAGCCCTTGTAGGTGAACAGGCCGTTCTTCTGGAAGGAGTTGTTGTTGACCAGGCCGTCGTAGGAGACGAAGAAGATCGCCTGGGCGTCGAGTCGTGTGCTCTGCTGCTTGTTCACCGACGGTCCGGGGTCGGCCGCGCGGGCGGTGCCGGCGGCGAGGGCGGGGGCGGCCACGGCGCCGAGGAAGGCGGCACCGAGCACGGTACGTCTTTTCACGAGCGGCTCCTGAGGGGACGGAGGTGCGTCAGGCGAGGTGGAACACTTCGGTGAGCGGTTTCATCGCCTCGTCGGGGCGGGCGCCGTCGAGGGACTCGAAGAAGGGGCCCATCTCGGCCTGCCAGCGGGCGTTGACCTCGGTGGCCTCCATGCCGGCGAGGGCGGCCGCGAAGTCCTCGGTCTCCAGGTAGCCCACGAGCAGGCCGTCGTCGCGCAGGAAGAGCGAGTAGTTGTGCCAGCCGGTGGCGGAGAGCGCCGCGCGCATCTCCGGCCACACGGCGGCGTGGCGTTCGCGGTACTCGGCGATGCGGTCCTGCCGGACCTTGAGGAGGAAACAGACGCGCTGCATGAAGTACCGCTCCCGCTCTAGAAGTTGAACTGGTCGATGTTCTTCGCGTCGAACACGGTGGGCTTGCCGAGGTTGATCACGCCGTCCTTGCCGATGGTGTAGGTGGTGTCGCCGGCCTTGAAGGTCTCGCCCTCCTTGCCGGTGATCTGCCCGGAGGCGAGCGCGACGGCGGTGCGGGCGGCGAGGTCGCCGAGCTTGGCCGGGTCCCACAGCTCGAAGGCGTCGACGGTGCCGTTCTTGACGTACTGGCGCATGTCGTTGGGCGTGCCCAGACCGGTCAGCTTGACCTTGCCCTTGTACTTGGAGCCGGACAGGTACTGGGCGGCGGCCTTGATGCCGACGGTGGTCGGGGAGATGATCCCCTTCAGGTTCGGGTACTGCTGGAGCAGGCCCTGGGTCTGCTGGAAGGACGCCTGGGCGTCGTCGTTGCCGTAGGCGATCTTGACCAGCTTGACGTTCTTGTACTTGGGGTCCTTCAGCTCGTCCTTCATGAACCCGATCCAGGTGTTCTGGTTCGTGGCGGTCTGGGCGGCGGACAGGATCGCGATCTCGCCCTTGTACCCGATCTGCTGGGCGAGCAGCTGCACCTCGGTACGGCCCAGGTCCTCGGCGCTGGCCTGCGAGACGAAGGCGTTGCGGCAGCCGGCGTTGGTGTCGGAGTCGTAGGTGACGACCTTGATGCCGTTGCTCATGGCCTGCTTGAGAGCGGTGCACAGGGCACCCGGGTCCTGCGCCGACACCGCCATCGCGTTCACCTGCTGCTGGGTGAGGGTGTTGACGTAGGAGACCTGCCCGGAGGTGTCGGTGGCGCTGGAAGGACCGACCTCCTTGTACTTGCTGCCCAGCTCGGTGAGCGCCTTCTCGCCGCCCTTGTCGGCGGAGGTGAAGTAGGGGTTGTTGACCTGCTTGGGCAGGAACCCGACGGTGAGCCCCTTCTTGAGCGCGGCGTTCGGGTCGGCCTTGGCGGTGGAGCCGGCCGCCGCGGACTCGTCACTGCCGGAGTTGTTCTTGGTGGTACCGCCGCAGGCGGTGGCGGTGAGAGCGAGGGAGGACACGGCGGCGAGGGCCACAGCGGCACGCCGGAGGGAGGACTGACGCATGACGGTTTCCTTTTTGAGTAACGGCTGTGGAAGCGTCCCCTTCCCGGGGGCGCTGGGGGTGCCCCCGACCGAAGGCCGGGGGAGGAACTGCGCGACCAGCCACACACGGCTGGCAGTGATCAGACGGCCTTGGCGGCCCTCTGCCGAGCCAACGAAACCTGCCGGGCGACCTTGGGACCCAGCACCGAGACGACCAGCAGCACACCGGTCACGACGATCTGCGACTGCGCGGACACGTTCACCAGGCTCATCACGTTCTGGAGCGCCCCGAGGAGGAACACCCCGGCGATCGCCCCGCCGAGCGTCCCCTTGCCCCCGTCGAAGTCGATGCCTCCGAGCAGCACCGCGGCTATCACGCTCAGTTCGAGCCCGGTCGCGTTGTCGTACCGCGCACTGGCGTAGTGCAGGGCCCAGAAGATCCCGGTGAGCGAGGCCATGAAGCCCGTGGCGACGAACAGGATCAGCTTGTTGCGCTTCACACGGATCCCGGCGAACCGGGCCGCCTCCTCGCTCGCCCCGACGGCGAACAGCGACCGTCCGAACGGCGTGGCGTGCAACACCACCACGGCGATCACCAGCAGCACCAGGAACGGGAGGAAGGCCTGCGGCAGGAAGGTGTCACCGAGCCGGCCCGCCGCGAAGTTCAGGTACTGCGTCGGGAAGTCGGTCACCGCGTCGGAGCCGAGCACGATCTGGGCGATGCCCCGGTAGGCCGCCAGCGTGCCGATGGTGACGGCCAGCGACGGCAGTCCGAGCCGGGTCACCAGCAGTCCGTTGACCAGCCCGCAGACCACCCCCAGCAGCAGGCACAGCGGGATGATCGTCTCGATCGCCATGCCCTCGTTCCAGAGCTTGCCCATGACCGCCCCCGACAGGCCGGCGGTCGAGGCGACCGAGAGGTCGATCTCCCCCGCGACCACCAGCAGGGTCATCGGCAGGGCGATGAGCGCGATCGGCAGCGTGTTGCCGATCAGGAAGGACAGGTTGAGGGAGTTCCCGAAGCCGTCCACGAAGCCGAAGGAGAACAGCAGCAGGAGGATCAGCAGCGCGCCGACGACGGTGTCCCAGCGGACCGCGCGCGTCAAGGACTCAGGCATGGCTGGTGTTCTCCTTGCTGGTCGCGGTCCTCTTCAGGGCCGACTTCTTCTTCAGCGCCGCCGCCACCCGCAGCGCGACGATCCGGTCCACGGCGATGGCGAGCAGCAGCAGCAGGCCGTTGATGGCGAGGACCCACACGGAGCTGACGCCGAGGGCGGGCAGCACGCTGTTGATGGAGGTCAGCAGGAGCGCACCGAGGGCGGCGCCGTAGACGCTGCCGGAGCCGCCGGTGAAGACGACGCCACCGACGACGACGGCGCTGACGACGGTGAGTTCGTAGCCGTTGCCGGTGCTGGAGTCGACGTTTCCGAACCGGGCCAGGTACATCGCCCCGGCGAGCCCGGTGAGGGCGCCGCAGACGGTGTAGGCGGCGATGATCCGCTTGCGCACCGGGATGCCGGCGAGGCGGGCCGCCTCGGGGTTGGAGCCGAGCGCGTACAGCTCCCGGCCGCTGCCGAAGTGCTTGAGGTAGTAGGCGGTGGCGACCAGGACCGCGAGGGCGATCAGGGCCAGCCAGGGGATCGCGGACAGCCCGCCGGAGCCGAAGTCGTTGAAGCCGCCGGGCAGGTCGGCCGCCGTGATCTGCCGGGAGCCGACCCAGATGGAGTCGACGCCCCGGATGATGTAGAGGGTGCCGAGGGTGACGACGAGGGCGGGGACCTGGCCGAAGCTGACCAGGATCCCGTTGAGCAGCCCGCAGCCGATGCCGAGCAGCACGGCCAGCACGATCGCGACGACCGCGTTGCCGCCGCCGTGCAGGTAGTCGCCGGCGGCGAAGGCGGTGATGCCGAGGGTGGAGCCGACGGACAGGTCGACGTTCCTGGTGATCACCACCAGGGACTGCCCGGTGGCGACCAGCACCAGGATGGTCGCGTTGAGCAGCAGGTCCTTGATGCCCTGCTCGGAGAGGAACTCGCTGTTGCCGGCCTGGGTGACGGCGATCATCACCAGGAAGACGACCAGGATGGCGAGTTCGCGCATCTTGAAGACGCGGTCGACGAGCCGGGTCCCGCCGGACCCGGGCGCCTCGGCGACGGGGGTGTGTTCGGAGGTGGTGGCGGTCATGCGGCCGCCCTCCCGGTGGCTGCGGCCATCACGGTTTCCTCGGTTGCGTCGGAGCGCGGGATCTCGGCGGTGATCCGGCCCTCGTGCATCACCAGCACGCGGTCGGCCATACCGAGGATCTCGGGCAGGTCGGAGGAGATCATCAGCACGGCGACACCGTCGGCGGCCAGTTCGCTGAGCAGCCGGTGCACCTCGGCCTTGGTGCCGACGTCGATGCCTCGGGTGGGCTCGTCCACGATCAGCACCCTGGGGCCGGTCGCCAGCCATTTGGCGAGGACGACCTTCTGCTGGTTGCCGCCGGACAGGGTGGAGACGGCGTCGGCGATCCGGGCGTACTTCACCTGGAGCTTCACCGCCCAGTCGAGGGAGCGGCTGCGTTCGGCGCCCCGGTCGACGAGGCCCGCCTTCACGGTCGTACGCAGTCCGGTGAGGCCGATGTTCCGCTCGATGGACATGTCCATCACCAGGCCCTGGGCGCGCCGGTCCTCGGGGACGAGGGCGAGGCCCGCGGACATCGCGACGGACGGCGCGCCGCTGGTCAGCTTCCGTCCCCTGACCTCGACCTCGCCGGCGTCCCACCGGTCGACACCGAACACGGCGCGGGCGACCTCGGTCCGTCCGGCGCCGACCAGTCCGGCCAGTCCGACGATCTCACCGGAGCGCACCTCGAAGGAGACGTCGGTGAAGACGCCCTCCCGGGTCAGCCGCCGTACGCTGAGCGCGACCTCGCCGGCGGGTACGTCCTGCTTGGGGTACAGCTCGTCCAGGTCCCGGCCGACCATCCGGCGTACGAGGTCGTCCTCGGTCATGCCGTCGACGGGCTCGCTGGCGATCCAGGCACCGTCCCGGAGGGTGGTGACGCGTTGGCAGATCTGGAAGATCTCCTCCAGGCGGTGCGAGATGAAGAGCACGGCGGCGCCCTGTTCGCGCAGCGCCCGGACGACCCCGAAGAGCCGGGCCACCTCGCTGCCGGTCAGGGCCGCGGTCGGCTCGTCCATGATCAGGACCCGGGCGTCGAAGGAGAGCGCCTTGGCGATCTCCACGATCTGCTGGTCCGCGATGGACAGGCCGCGGGCGGGGCGGTCGGGGTCGAGGGCGACGCCGAGCCGCTTCATCAGGGCGGCGGTGGCCGCGCGGGTGGCCTTGTGGTCGATCCTGCCGAGCGCGCGCCGGGGCTGCCGGCCCATGAAGATGTTCTCGGCGATCGACAGGTCGGGGAAGAGCGTGGGCTCCTGGTAGATCACGGCGATTCCGGCGTCGCGGGCGTCGCCGGGGCCGTGGAAGACGACGGGCTCGCCGTCGAGCAGCACCTGGCCGGTGTCCGGCCTGTGCACTCCGGCGAGGGTCTTGATCAGCGTCGACTTGCCCGCGCCGTTCTCCCCGGCGAGGGCGTGCACCTCGCCGGGGAACAGCTCCAGGGAGACGTCCCGCAGGGCGCGGACGGCGCCGAAGGACTTGGACACGTCCTTCAGCGCCAGCACCGGGGCCGGTCCCGTGTCGGACGGGTGGGTCATGGAGGCTCCTCGACGACACCGGGCGGAAGGTGCTCCGACCGACCCCACGGCGTCGTGAAAGGTTTCAACTGGATTGCCGGGACCGTAGGCACCACGGGCATGTCACGTCAATGGGTCCGTGTCGAAAAAATTTCGATAGCCGAAGGTCACGGCGAAGTCACGGAGAACAGGGTCGGTCGGATCGCTTGACACCCCTGCCCGGGCCTCATACTTTGCCGTTCTGAATCGTTTCATCATTCACACCCCACGGGAGCTCCGAAGTGACCGACTCCGCCGCGGTGAAGGCCGCGCTGAAGACCCAGGCCGTCGAGACGCCGTCGTGGGCGTACGGAAACTCGGGGACCCGTTTCAAGGTGTTCGCCCAGGAGGGCGTGCCGCGCTCGCCGAAGGAGAAGCTGGACGACGCGGCGCAGGTCCACGCGGTGACGGGGGTGGCGCCGACGGTGGCGCTGCACATCCCGTGGGACAAGGTCGACGACTACGCCGACCTGGCCAAGCACGCCGAGGAGCGGGGGGTGAAGCTGGGCGCGATCAACTCCAACACCTTCCAGGACGACGACTACCGGCTGGGCAGCATCTGCCATCCGGACGCCGCGGTGCGCCGCAAGGCCGTGGACCATCTGCTGGAGTGCGTCGACATCATGGACGCGACGGGGTCCGGCGACCTGAAGCTCTGGTTCGCGGACGGGACGAACTATCCCGGCCAGGACGACATCCGGGGACGGCAGGACCGGCTCGCGGAGGGGCTGGCCGAGGTGTACGAGCGCCTCGGCGACGGCCAGCGGATGCTGCTGGAGTACAAGCTTTTCGAGCCGTCGTTCTACACCACCGACGTGCCGGACTGGGGGACGGCCTACGCCCACTGTCTGAAGCTGGGCCCGAAGGCGCAGGTCGTGGTCGACACCGGCCACCACGCGCCGGGCACGAACATCGAGTTCATCGTCGCCACGCTGCTGCGTGAGGGGAAGCTCGGAGGGTTCGACTTCAACTCGCGGTTCTACGCGGACGACGACCTCATGGTGGGGGCCGCGGATCCGTTCCAGCTGTTCCGGATCATGTACGAGGTGATCCGGGGCGGCGGCTTCACTCCCGACGTGGCCTTCATGCTCGACCAGTGCCACAACATCGAGGCGAAGATCCCGGCGATCATCCGGTCGGTGATGAACGTGCAGGAGGCCACCGCCAAGGCGCTGCTCGTCGACCGTGACGCGCTCGCCGCGGCCCAGCGGGCCGGGGACGTCCTGGAGGCGAACGCGGTGCTGATGGACGCGTACAACACGGATGTGCGGCCGTTGCTGGCCGAGGTGCGGGAGGAGATGGGGCTGGACGCCGATCCGATCGCGGCGTACCGGCGGTCGGGGTGGGCCGAGAAGATCGTCGCGGAGCGGGTGGGTGGGGAGCAGGCGGGGTGGGGGGCGTAAGCGTCTGCCCCGATCTGTTTCGTCGCGGGCTGCGGGCCGGTTGTGGCTGGTCACGCAGTTCCTCCCCCAGCGCCCCTGAAGGGGCGCGCTGTTGCCCTGCTCCTCAGAAACCTAGGAAGTCTGATGACCACACACCCCGAAGCCGCCGCGCTGCTCTCCCGGTCCCATCGGCTCGGTGCTGATCCGCGTAACACCAACTACGCCGGCGGGAACACGTCCGCCAAGGGCACTGCCTCCGATCCCGTCACCGGTGGCGACGTCGAGCTGATGTGGGTGAAGGGGTCCGGTGGGGACCTCGGTACCCTCACCGAGGGTGGGCTGGCGGTGCTGCGGCTGGACCGGCTGCGGGCGCTCGCCGGGGTCTACCCGGGTGTCGAGCGCGAGGACGAGATGGTCGCCGCCTTCGACTACTGCCTGCACGGCAAGGGCGGGGCCGCGCCGTCCATCGACACCGCCATGCACGGGCTGGTGGACGCCGCGCACGTCGACCACCTGCACCCCGACTCCGGGATCGCGCTCGCCTGTGCCGCCGACGGGGAGAAGCTGACCGCGGAGTGTTTCGGGGACCGTGTGGTGTGGGTGCCCTGGCGGCGGCCCGGGTTCCAGCTCGGCCTGGACATCGCCGCCGTCAAGGCCGCCAACCCGCAGGCGATCGGCTGCGTCCTCGGCGGTCACGGGATCACCGCCTGGGGCGACAGCTCCGAGGAGTGCGAGGCCAACTCGCTGCACATCATCCGCACCGCCGAGGCGTTCCTCGCCGAGCACGGCAGGGCGGAGCCCTTCGGCGCGCTGATCGAGGGGTACGGCCCGCTCCCCGAGGCCGAGCGGCGGGAGCGGGCCGCGGCCCTGGCGCCGCACATCCGCGGACTCGCCTCGCAGGACCGGGCCCAGGTCGGGCACTTCACCGACTCGGAGGTGGTGCTCGACTTCCTGGCCCGTGCGGAGCACCCGCGGCTCGCGGCGCTGGGCACCTCGTGCCCGGACCACTTCCTGCGCACGAAGGTACGGCCGCTCGTGCTCGACCTCCCGCCGGCCGTCCCGGTGGACGAGGCGGTCGCCCGGCTCACGGAACTGCACGCCGCCTACCGCGAGGAGTACGCCGCCTACTACGAGCGGCACGCCCTGCCCGACTCCCCCGCCATGCGCGGCGCCGACCCGGCGATCGTGCTGGTGCCCGGCGTCGGCATGTTCTCCTTCGGCAAGGACAAGCAGACCGCCCGGGTCGCGGGCGAGTTCTATGTCAACGCGATCAACGTGATGCGCGGGGCCGAAGCCGTGTCCGCGTACGCGCCGATCGAGGAGTCGGAGAAGTTCCGGATCGAGTACTGGGCCCTCGAGGAGGCCAAGCTCCAGCGGATGCCCAAGCCGAAGGCGCTGGCGACCCGGGTGGCGCTGGTGACCGGGGCCGGCAGCGGGATCGGCCGGGCCATCGCCGAGCGGCTGGTGGCGGAGGGGGCCTGCGTGGTCGTCGCCGATCTGAACGCGGACGCCGCCGGTGCGGTCGCCGCGGAACTCGGCGGGCCGGACAAGGCGGTCGCCGTGACCGTCGACGTGACCTCCGAGGAGCAGATCGCCGCCGCGTTCCGGGCAGCGGTGCTCGCCTTCGGCGGGGTCGACCTGGTCGTGAACAACGCCGGCATCTCCATCTCCAAGCCGCTCCTGGAGACCTCGGCGAAGGACTGGGACCTCCAGCACGACATCATGGCCCGCGGGTCCTTCCTGGTGTCGCGGGAGGCGGCCCGCGTGATGACCGCGCAGGGCATCGGCGGCGACATCGTCTACATCGCCTCGAAGAACGCCGTGTTCGCCGGGCCCAACAACATCGCCTATTCGGCGACGAAGGCGGACCAGGCTCACCAGGTGCGGTTGCTGGCCGCCGAGCTGGGTGAGCACGGCATCCGTGTCAACGGGGTCAACCCGGACGGTGTGGTGCGCGGGTCGGGGATCTTCGCCGGCGGGTGGGGTGCCCAGCGGGCCGCGGTGTACGGGGTGGAGGAGTCGAAGCTGGGCGAGTTCTACGCGCAGCGGACCATCCTCAAGCGTGAGGTGCTGCCCGAGCACGTGGCGAACGCCGTGTTCGCGCTGACGGGCGGGGAGCTCACCCACACGACCGGACTGCACGTCCCCGTCGACGCGGGTGTGGCGGCCGCGTTCCTGCGATGAGCGGCCCGAGGTCCTACGCCGCGGTCGACCTGGGCGCGTCCAGCGGACGGGTCATGGTCGGCCGGGTGGGTCCGGACTCGCTGGAGCTGACCGAGGCGCACCGGTTCGCCAACCGGCCGGTGCGGGTGCCCGAGGGGCTGCGATGGGACGTGCTCGCCCTGTACGCGGGGGTGCTGGAGGGGCTGCGGGCGGCCGGCCAGGTCGATTCCGTCGGCCTGGACAGCTGGGCCGTGGACCACGGCCTGCTGGACGCCGACGGAGCGCTGCTCGGCAACCCCGTGCACTACCGGGACGCCCGCACCGAAGGGGTCGCCGAGAAGGTGTGGGCGACCCTGCCGGCGGCGGAGCTGTACGGCCGCACCGGACTCCAGTACGCGCCCTTCAACACCCTCTACCAGCTGGTGGCGGCGCGCTCGAGTGCCCAGTTCCGGCACGCCGAGCGGTTGCTGCTGATCCCCGACCTGCTGTCGTACTGGCTGACCGGTGAGCAGGGCACCGAGCTCACCAATGCCTCCACCACCCAGCTGATCGACCCGCGGACCCGGGACTGGTCGCATGAGGTCGCGGACCGGCTGGGGATCGACCTCGGGCTGTTCGCACCACTGCGGCGGCCAGGGGACCCGGCCGGGCTGCTGCGGCCCGAGGTCCTGGAGGAGACCGGGCTGACGGGTCCGGTGCCGGTGACCGCGGTCGGTTCGCACGACACCGCCTCGGCGGTGGCCGCCGTACCGGCGACCGGTGAGCGGTTCGCCTACATCTGCACCGGCACCTGGTCGCTGGCGGGGCTCGAGCTCGACGCCCCGGTACTGACCGAGGAGAGCCGGGTCGCCAACTTCACCAATGAACTGGGGCTCGACGGCACGGTCCGCTACCTGCGCAACATCATGGGACTGTGGCTGCTCCAGGAGTGCGTACGGGCCTGGGGCGACCCGGATCTGGGCGGGCTGCTGCGGGCGGCGGCCACCGTGCCGGCCCTGCGGTCGGTGGTGGACGCGCAGGACGCCGCGTTCCTGGCGCCGGGCCGGATGCCGGAACGGATCGCCGAGGCGTGCCGGGTGTCGGGGCAGCCGGTGCCCGGGACGCCGGGCGAGATCACCCGGTGCATCCTCGACTCCCTCGCGCTCGCCCACCGGCGGGCCGTCGCGGACGCCCAGCGGCTCGCCGACCACCCGGTGGACACGGTGTACGTCGTCGGCGGCGGTACCCGCAACGCCCTGCTGTGCCAGC
>NZ_JBEYFC010000156.1:0-18125 GCF_040634175.1 Streptomyces sp. NPDC007162 | reverse complement strand
GCTCGGTGAACTGGCCCTTGTTGCCGCAGTTCGGGCAGTTCACGTCCGCCAGGCGGCAGGTCCTGGGCGAGTCCGCCGGGGCGGATGTACGCGTGGTTCATGCGCGGGCTGGTGATGAGTTCGTAGAGGTCGAGAATCATTTCGCGATCACGGAATCCGAAAGGGTTGCGGGGCCCGTCCTGCTTTTTCACGAACCCACTTCCGGTCCTTCGTCGACTTTCGGCGTGTTGTCGGTGGGCTGGGTTAGCGTCGGGGGTGGGACTCGTACGGGGGTGGGGCGGGATGACGAGCAGGGGTGGGCGCCGGGCGGCCCTGGCGATCGTGGTGGCGACCGTACTGACCGGGTCGGCCGCCTGCACCTCCTCGTCGGACACGCCCGCGAAGGGCGCCAGGAGCACATCCGTCCACCGGCCCCGCCCGACCGCCGCACTGCGCGCCGCCGAGCGCGCCACCCGCCGGGCCGGTTCCGCCCGGGTCCGCTCCACCACCGCCCTGGGCTCCCTGATGTCCACCAGGGCGGAGGGCGCCCTCGGCTGGACCGACGGAACCACCGGCACCCTCACCATCACCTACACAGGCGGCAGCACGGCCGACCTGATGCGCGGCCTCGACTCCGGCTCCCTGGAGACCCGCTACCTCCGGGACGCCTACTACGCCAAGGTCGGCGAGCGGTTCGCCCGGCAACTCGGCGGCAGACACTGGATCAGGTACACGTACGACTATCTCGCCACCCTCGGCGGCGGCTCCGGGGCGATGCTGACGGACGTCATGCGCAACACCACGCCCAACCGGCCGGTACGACTGCTGCTCGCCTCCGCCGACGCGCACAAGGTCGGCGAGGAGAAGGTCGCCGGCACCGCCACCACCCACTACGCGGGCACGGTGCACGCCTCCGACCTGACCGCCGACAGCGGTCTGCGCGGCCAGCTGAGCCAGGCCGGTGTCACCGCCGAGACCGTCGACCTCTGGATCGACGCCAAGGGCCTCCTGGTCAAGAAGATCGAGAAGGCCGACACGGCGAGCGGCGCGATGAACCAGACCGCCTACTACGGTGACTACGGCGTGCAGGTCAGTGCGAAGCGGCCCCCGGCCGGCGACACCGAGGACTTCGGGACCCTGCTGAAGAAGCAGGGGGTCGGCGGGCCGACCCCCTGAGCGGGGTCGTACGGAGCCGATTTGCTTGACACTGCACCGATCCCGTACGCTCCTACAGAAGCCAAAGACCGCTGGTCGTTGCCGTGTGCTCGTCAGAGTGTGCGGTGGCCGAAGGATCCGCTGAACCGCGGACGACCCGCGCAGGTGACTGTGGACATGCTCCCGGAACACGCGCTCGCGCGTATGTGCCCGGTCGAGCTACGCCCCGTGCGCCTGCGCCGGGGCGTTTCGTTTTCCCAGCCCCTTCTGAGCGGTCCTCATCACCCGGAAGGAGGCCGACGCTCTATGGCAAGGCCCGACAAGGCTGCCGCGGTAGCCGAGCTGACGGAGCAGTTCCGCAGCTCGAACGCCGCCGTGCTGACCGAGTACCGGGGTCTCACCGTGGCGCAGCTCAAGACGCTGCGTCGTTCGCTCGGTGAAGACGCCCAGTACGCCGTGGTGAAGAACACGCTGACCAAGATCGCGGCCAACGAGGCCGGGATCTCGACGCTCGACGACCTGTTCAACGGTCCGACGGCGGTTGCCTTCATCACCGGTGACCCGGTGACGTCGGCGAAGGGTCTTCGTGACTTCGCCAAGGACAACCCGAACCTCGTCATCAAGGGCGGTGTCCTTGACGGCAAGGCGCTGTCCGCCGACGAGATCAAGAAGCTTGCGGACCTCGAGTCCCGCGAGGTTCTGCTCGCCAAGCTGGCGGGCGCCCTGAAGGGCAAGCAGACGCAGGCTGCTCAGGTCTTCCAGGCGCTCCCCTCGAAGTTCGTCCGCACCGCGGAGGCGCTTCGTGTCAAGCAGGCCGAGCAGGGCGGTGCCGAGTAACTCGGCTCGCGAAATGACCGCCGCCTGAGGCACACCGCCTGCGGCAGTGGTCGTAGCGGGCCGAACGTACGCCCGCCAGACATGTACATCCGGCACCAGCCGAAATTAGTGGAAGGAAAGCCATCGTGGCTCTCACCCAGGACGAACTGCTCGCCGAGTTCGAGGGCATGACCCTCATCCAGCTCTCCGAGTTCGTGAAGGCGTTCGAGGAGAAGTTCGACGTCACCGCCGCCGCCGCGGTTGCCGTCGCGGGTCCGGCCGGTCCGGCCGCCCCGGTCGAGGCCGCCGAGGAGCAGGACGAGTTCGACGTCATCCTCACCGGCGCCGGCGACAAGAAGATCCAGGTCATCAAGGTCGTGCGTGAGCTGACCTCCCTCGGCCTGAAGGAGGCCAAGGACCTCGTGGACGGCGCCCCGAAGCCCGTCCTCGAGAAGGTCGCCAAGGAGGCCGCCGAGAAGGCCGCCGAGTCCCTCAAGGGCGCCGGCGCCTCCGTCGAGGTCAAGTAACGCCTCCGAGGTCGTGCAGACCTCTGTGTGCTGAAACACCCCCTCGGGGGCTGTAACGCACAGACCGCGAAGAGCGATCATCCATCTGGGTGGTCGCTCTTCGGCGTTCCCGGGAGGCCGACCGCGGTTGCCTTGCACCCGCCAGGACGGGGGGTATGGTGATCTTCGTCGTGTCTCCGGCGCGCCGGGTTTGCGCAGCGGGGCCTTGACGAACCGCACGCAGCGCGCAATTCTCAGGACGCGTCGCCAGAACGGTCCGGATCCGAGGCATGGATCGGCGACGAAGAGGGCAGTATCAACGTGCGTTGAGGGCAGGCATGACGCAGGCGTTGACGATGAAGAGGGTCTCAGAAAATGGAGACTGGACATCAGTGTGCCGAGTGGCTACACTGACCCTTTGCGCTGCCTGTTAGCTGTCCCCTGCCCGTCACCAGGGGTCTACCCTCACCCGAACGCCGACGACCGATCCCCTCTGAACTGGGGTTTCTGTCTCTGTGTCCGGGAAGGGACCGGGGAGCGCGTAGTGAGTCCGAGCCCTCGGAAGGACCCCCTCTTGGCCGCCTCGCGCACTGCCTCGAACGCGAATATGAACAACGGCGCCAGCACCGCCCCGCTGCGCATCTCTTTTGCAAAGATCAAGGAGCCTCTTGAGGTTCCCAACCTGCTCGCGCTGCAGACCGAGAGCTTCGACTGGCTGCTCGGCAACACCGCCTGGCAGAGTCGGGTCGAGGAGGCTCTGGAGTCCGGTCAGGATGTCCCCACCAAGTCCGGTCTGGAGGAGATCTTCGAGGAGATCTCCCCGATCGAGGACTTCTCCGGGTCGATGTCGCTGACGTTCCGCGACCACCGCTTCGAGCCGCCGAAGAACAGCATCGACGAATGCAAGGAGCGCGACTTCACGTACGCCGCCCCGCTCTTCGTCACGGCCGAGTTCACCAACAACGAGACCGGTGAGATCAAGTCCCAGACGGTCTTCATGGGCGACTTCCCGCTCATGACGAACAAGGGCACCTTCGTCATCAACGGCACCGAGCGTGTCGTGGTGTCGCAGCTGGTCCGTTCGCCCGGTGTCTACTTCGACTCCTCCATCGACAAGACGTCCGACAAGGACATCTTCTCCGCCAAGATCATCCCGTCCCGGGGTGCCTGGCTGGAGATGGAGATCGACAAGCGCGACATGGTCGGTGTCCGCATCGACCGCAAGCGCAAGCAGTCGGTCACCGTGCTGCTCAAGGCTCTCGGCTGGACCACCGAGCAGATCCTCGAGGAGTTCGGCGAGTACGAGTCCATGCGCGCCACCCTGGAGAAGGACCACACCCAGGGCCAGGACGACGCGCTGCTCGACATCTACCGCAAGCTGCGTCCGGGCGAGCCCCCCACGCGTGAGGCCGCGCAGACGCTCCTGGAGAACCTGTACTTCAACCCCAAGCGCTACGACCTCGCCAAGGTCGGCCGCTACAAGGTCAACAAGAAGCTGGGTGCGGAGGCTCCGCTCGACGCGGGCGTCCTGACCGTCGAGGACGTCATCTCGACGATCAAGTACCTGGTGAAGCTGCACGCCGGTGAGACCGAGACGGCCGCGGACAACGGCCAGACGATCGTCGTCGAGACCGACGACATCGACCACTTCGGCAACCGTCGTCTGCGCAGCGTCGGCGAGCTCATCCAGAACCAGGTCCGCACCGGTCTGGCCCGTATGGAGCGCGTCGTCCGCGAGCGCATGACCACCCAGGACGTCGAGGCGATCACGCCCCAGACCCTGATCAACATCCGGCCGGTCGTCGCCTCCATCAAGGAGTTCTTCGGCACCAGCCAGCTGTCCCAGTTCATGGACCAGAACAACCCGCTGTCGGGTCTCACCCACAAGCGCCGTCTGTCGGCTCTTGGCCCGGGTGGTCTCTCCCGTGAGCGGGCCGGCTTCGAGGTCCGTGACGTGCACCCGTCGCACTACGGCCGCATGTGCCCGATCGAGACCCCCGAAGGCCCGAACATCGGCCTGATCGGCTCGCTCGCCTCCTACGGCCGGGTCAACGCGTTCGGCTTCGTCGAGACCCCGTACCGCAAGGTCGTCGACGGCCAGGTCACCGACGAGGTGGACTACCTGACCGCCGACGAGGAGGACCGCTTCGTCATCGCGCAGGCCAACGCCGGCCTGACCGACGACCTGCGCTTCGCCGAGGCCCGCGTCCTGGTCCGCCGTCGTGGCGGCGAGGTCGACTACGTCGCCGGTGACGACGTGGACTACATGGACGTCTCGCCGCGCCAGATGGTGTCGGTCGCGACCGCCATGATCCCCTTCCTCGAGCACGACGACGCCAACCGTGCCCTCATGGGCGCGAACATGATGCGCCAGGCCGTGCCGCTGATCAAGAGCGAGGCCCCGCTCGTCGGCACCGGCATGGAGTACCGCTCCGCCGTCGACGCCGGTGACGTGGTCAAGGCCGAGAAGGACGGTGTGGTCCAGGAGGTCTCCGCGGACTACATCACCACCGCCAACGACGACGGCACGTACATCACGTACCGCCTGGCCAAGTTCTCCCGGTCCAACCAGGGCACCTCGGTCAACCAGAAGGTCATCGTCAACGAGGGCGACCGCATCATCACCGGCCAGGTGCTGGCCGACGGTCCGGCCACCCAGAACGGCGAGATGGCCCTCGGCAAGAACCTGCTCGTGGCGTTCATGCCGTGGGAGGGTCACAACTACGAGGACGCGATCATCCTGTCGCAGCGCCTCGTGCAGGACGACGTCCTCTCCTCGATCCACATCGAGGAGCACGAGGTCGACGCCCGTGACACCAAGCTCGGCCCCGAGGAGATCACCCGGGACATCCCGAACGTCTCCGAGGAGGTCCTCGCCGACCTCGACGAGCGCGGCATCATCCGTATCGGCGCCGAGGTCATCGCCGGTGACATCCTCGTCGGCAAGGTCACGCCCAAGGGTGAGACCGAGCTGACCCCCGAGGAGCGCCTGCTGCGCGCGATCTTCGGTGAGAAGGCGCGCGAGGTCCGTGACACCTCCCTGAAGGTGCCGCACGGCGAGACCGGCAAGGTCATCGGCGTGCGCGTCTTCGACCGCGAGGAGGGCGACGAGCTGCCGCCGGGCGTGAACCAGCTGGTCCGCGTCTACGTCGCGCAGAAGCGCAAGATCACCGACGGTGACAAGCTCGCCGGCCGCCACGGCAACAAGGGTGTCATCTCGAAGATCCTTCCCATCGAGGACATGCCGTTCCTCGAGGACGGAACTCCGGTCGACATCATCCTCAACCCGCTCGGCGTCCCGTCCCGAATGAACCCGGGACAGGTCCTGGAGATCCACCTCGGCTGGCTCGCCAGCCGCGGCTGGGACGTCTCCGGTCTCGGCGACGAGTGGGCCCAGCGTCTCCAGGCCATCGGTGCCGACCAGGTCGCCCCGCGCACCAACGTCGCCACCCCGGTCTTCGACGGTGCCCGCGAGGACGAGCTGGCGGGTCTGCTGCAGCACACCATCCCGAACCGCGACGGCGACCGCCTGGTCCTCCCGTCCGGCAAGGCGCGGCTGTTCGACGGCCGCAGCGGTGAGCCGTTCCCGGACCCGATCTCGGTCGGCTACATGTACATCCTGAAGCTGCACCACCTGGTCGACGACAAGCTGCACGCCCGTTCGACCGGCCCGTACTCGATGATCACCCAGCAGCCGCTGGGTGGTAAGGCCCAGTTCGGTGGCCAGCGGTTCGGCGAGATGGAGGTGTGGGCCCTCGAGGCCTACGGCGCCGCGTACGCCCTCCAGGAGCTGCTGACCATCAAGTCCGACGACGTCACCGGCCGCGTGAAGGTCTACGAGGCCATCGTCAAGGGCGAGAACATCCCCGAGCCCGGCATCCCCGAGTCCTTCAAGGTCCTCATCAAGGAGATGCAGTCGCTCTGCCTGAACGTGGAGGTGCTGTCCAGCGACGGTATGTCCATCGAGATGCGTGACACCGACGAGGACGTCTTCCGCGCTGCGGAGGAGCTCGGCATCGACCTGTCCCGGCGCGAGCCGAGCAGCGTCGAAGAGGTCTGACGGGAGTCCGGCGAGGCCCTGAGCCATCAGGGCCCCGCCGACCCCCAGGCCCCCGTTTCAGACCACAGACTCACAACCCTGAGAGGGATTGACGCATAGTGCTCGACGTCAACTTCTTCGACGAGCTCCGGATCGGCCTGGCCACCGCTGACGACATCCGTCAGTGGAGCCACGGCGAGGTCAAGAAGCCCGAGACGATCAACTACCGCACGCTCAAGCCGGAAAAGGACGGGCTCTTCTGCGAGAAGATCTTCGGCCCCACCCGGGACTGGGAGTGCTACTGCGGCAAGTACAAGCGCGTCCGTTTCAAGGGCATCATCTGTGAGCGCTGCGGCGTCGAGGTGACCCGCGCCAAGGTGCGCCGTGAGCGGATGGGCCACATCGAGCTCGCCGCGCCCGTCACGCACATCTGGTACTTCAAGGGTGTCCCGAGCCGCCTGGGCTACCTGCTGGACCTGGCGCCGAAGGACCTCGAGAAGGTCATCTACTTCGCGGCGTACATGATCACGTTCGTCGACGAGGAGCGCCGCACCCGCGACCTGCCCTCCCTGGAGGCGCACGTCTCCGTGGAGCGCCAGCAGGTCGAGAACCGCCGGGACGCCGACCTCGAGGCCCGTGCCAAGAAGCTGGAAAGCGACCTGGCCGAGCTGGAGGCCGAGGGCGCCAAGGCCGACGTGCGCCGCAAGGTGCGCGAGGGTGCCGAGCGTGAGATGAAGCAGCTGCGCGACCGTTCGCAGCGCGAGATCGACCGCCTCGACGAGGTCTGGACCCGCTTCAAGAACCTCAAGGTCCAGGACCTGGAGGGCGACGAGCTCCTCTACCGCGAGCTGCGTGACCGCTTCGGCACGTACTTCGACGGCTCGATGGGTGCCGCGGCGCTGCAGAAGCGCCTGGAGTCCTTCGACCTCGACGAGGAGGCCGAGAAGCTCCGCGAGATCATCCGTACCGGCAAGGGCCAGAAGAAGACCCGTGCGCTCAAGCGTCTGAAGGTCGTCTCCGCGTTCCTGCAGACCAGCAACAGCCCCAAGGGCATGGTCCTGGACTGCGTGCCGGTCATCCCGCCGGACCTCCGCCCGATGGTGCAGCTGGACGGTGGCCGCTTCGCGACCTCCGACCTGAACGACCTGTACCGCCGTGTCATCAACCGCAACAACCGCCTGAAGCGCCTTCTCGACCTCGGTGCGCCCGAGATCATCGTGAACAACGAGAAGCGCATGCTCCAGGAGGCCGTCGACGCCCTCTTCGACAACGGTCGTCGTGGCCGCCCGGTCACCGGTCCCGGTAACCGCCCGCTGAAGTCCCTGAGCGACATGCTCAAGGGCAAGCAGGGTCGTTTCCGTCAGAACCTGCTCGGCAAGCGAGTCGACTACTCGGCGCGTTCCGTCATCGTCGTCGGCCCGCAGCTGAAGCTGCACCAGTGCGGTCTGCCCAAGGCCATGGCGCTGGAGCTCTTCAAGCCGTTCGTGATGAAGCGCCTGGTCGACCTGAACCACGCGCAGAACATCAAGTCCGCCAAGCGCATGGTGGAGCGCGGCCGCACCGTCGTGTACGACGTCCTCGAAGAGGTCATCGCCGAGCACCCGGTGCTGCTGAACCGTGCGCCCACCCTGCACCGCCTCGGCATCCAGGCCTTCGAGCCGCAGCTGGTCGAGGGCAAGGCCATCCAGATCCACCCGCTCGTCTGCACCGCGTTCAACGCGGACTTCGACGGCGACCAGATGGCCGTGCACCTGCCGCTGTCCGCGGAGGCGCAGGCCGAGGCCCGCATCCTGATGCTGTCCTCGAACAACATCCTCAAGCCCGCCGACGGCCGCCCGGTGACGATGCCGACCCAGGACATGGTCCTCGGTCTGTTCTTCCTCACCACCGACGGCGAGCTGCGCGACACCAAGGGCGAGGGCCGCGCGTTCGGCTCCACGGCCGAGGCGACCATGGCGTTCGACGCCGGCGAGCTGGCGCTGCAGTCGGCGATCGACATCCGCTTCCCGGTGGGCACCATCCCGCCGCGCGGCTGGACCCCGCCGGCCGTCGAGGAGGGCGAGCCGGAGTACCAGACCGGTGACTCCTTCCGGCTGCGCACCACCCTGGGCCGCGCGCTCTTCAACGAGCTGCTGCCCGAGGACTACCCGTTCGTCGACTACTCGGTGGGCAAGAAGCAGCTCGGCGAGATCGTCAACGACCTGGCCGAGCGCTACCCCAAGGTCATCGTGGCGGCGACGCTCGACAACCTGAAGGCGGCCGGCTTCTACTGGGGCACCCGTTCCGGTGTCACCGTGGCCATCTCCGACGTCGTCGTCCCCGAGGCGAAGAAGGCGATCGTCGCCGGCTACGAGGCGCAGGACGAGAAGGTCCAGAAGCAGTACGAGCGCGGTCTGATCACCAAGGAAGAGCGCACTCAGGAGCTCATCGCGATCTGGACCAAGGCGACCAACGAGGTCGCCGAGGCGATGAACGAGAACTTCCCCAAGACGAACCCCATCTTCATGATGGTTGACTCGGGTGCCCGAGGAAACATGATGCAGATGCGGCAGATCGCCGGTATGCGTGGTCTGGTGTCGAACGCGAAGAACGAGACCATCCCGCGTCCGATCAAGGCCTCGTTCCGTGAGGGCCTGTCCGTGCTCGAGTACTTCATCTCGACGCACGGTGCCCGTAAGGGTCTCGCCGACACCGCCCTGCGTACCGCCGACTCGGGTTACCTGACCCGTCGTCTGGTGGACGTCTCGCAGGACGTCATCATCCGCGAGGAGGACTGCGGCACCGAGCGCGGCCTCAAGCTGCACATCGCGGAGGTCGGCGCGGACGGCGTGCTGCGCAAGGCGGAGAACGTCGAGACCAGCGTGTACGCCCGTGCGCTGGCCGAGGACATCGTCGTCGACGGCGTGGTGCTGGCCCCGGCCAACACCGACCTCGGTGACGTCCTCATCGACGAGCTGGTCGCCCGTGGCGTCTCGGAGGTCAAGACCCGTTCGGTCCTGACCTGTGAGTCCGCCGTCGGCACCTGCGCCATGTGCTACGGCCGCTCGCTGGCCACCGGCAAGCTGGTCGACATCGGTGAGGCGGTCGGCATCATCGCCGCCCAGTCCATCGGTGAGCCCGGTACCCAGCTGACGATGCGTACCTTCCACACCGGTGGTGTGGCCGGTGACGACATCACCCAGGGTCTGCCGCGTGTCGTCGAGCTCTTCGAGGCCCGTACCCCGAAGGGTGTCGCCCCGATCTCCGAGGCCCAGGGCCGGGTGCGGATCGAGGAGACCGAGAAGACCAAGAAGATCGTCATCACGCCGGACGACGGCAGCGACGAGACGGCGTACCCGATCTCGAAGCGCGCCCGACTCCTGGTCAGCGAGGGCGAGCACGTCGAGGTGGGCCAGAAGCTCACCGTGGGTGCCACCAACCCGCACGACGTGCTGCGCATCCTGGGCCAGCGTGCCGTCCAGGTCCACCTGGTCGGCGAGGTCCAGAAGGTCTACAACTCGCAGGGTGTGTCGATCCACGACAAGCACATCGAGATCATCATCCGGCAGATGCTGCGCCGTGTGACGATCATCGAGTCCGGCGACGCCGAGCTGCTGCCCGGCGAGCTGGTCGAGCGCTCGAAGTTCGAGCACGAGAACCGTCGTGTGGTCCAGGAGGGCGGTCACCCGGCCTCCGGTCGTCCGCAGCTCATGGGTATCACCAAGGCCTCGCTGGCCACGGAGTCCTGGCTGTCGGCGGCGTCCTTCCAGGAGACGACGCGAGTCCTCACCGACGCGGCGATCAACGCCAAGTCCGACTCGCTCATCGGTCTCAAGGAGAACGTCATCATCGGTAAGCTCATCCCGGCCGGTACGGGTCTGTCCCGCTACCGCAACATCCGGGTGGAGCCGACCGAGGAGGCGAAGGCCGCGATGTACTCGGCCGTCGGCTACGACGACATCGACTACTCGCCGTTCGGCACGGGCTCCGGCCAGGCCGTTCCGCTGGAGGACTACGACTACGGTCCGTACAACCAGTAGTAGTTGGTCCGAAGGGCGGTCACCCATCGCGGGTGGCCGCCCTTCGGCGTGCCCGGACCCTCGGGCGCGTCCGGACCAACGGCACGGTGCCCGCCGGCGGCCGCCGGCGGGCAACGGCGTCGCCCCGGGCACAGATGCCCTGTACCGGCCGCACGAGGGCTCCGGCGGCCCTCAGCGGGCCAGGGCCTTTGGAGGCACCACCGGCCGCCGCGGACGGACAGCGCGCGGCCGGGGGAGGGGGAGAAGCCGACGGCGTCGAAGGCGCACGGCAGGGCCGTACCGGCGCTCCAGCAAGAACCCGTAGGGCCGCTCCAGGATCCGAGGAGCGGCCTCCGGCCCGGGGACCTGAGGTCGGCCTCCCGCCCCGGAACCTGGGGTCGGCCACCGGCCCAGGAACGGGAGCCGCCACCGGACGAACTGCTATGGCCCCGGCCTGGCCCCGGCCTGGCCCCGGCCCCGGCCCGGCCCCGGCCCGGCCCCGGCCCGGCCTCGGCACCGGCTCGACACTGGCCCGGCCCCGGCCCCGGCCCCGGCACCGGCCCGGCACCGGCCCGGCCCCGGCCCGGCCCCGGCCCGGCCTCGGCACCGGCTCGACGCTGGCCTGGCCCCGGCCTCGGCACCGGCCTGGCTCCGGACCGTTCCGGCACCGGCCTGGCGGCCCCGCCCCGGCCCGGTCCGGGAGTGGCTCGCGCAGCGCCGGACTCGGAGATCCGGTAGCGTCGCACAGTCCTTCAAGCGGCCTTCGACTGGCTCCGGACGGTCCGCGTCGGTCCCGTTCGCGTGGCGGACGTCTTCGTGGTATGGCGGAGGCCTCTCGCAAAACCCCAGCTCACAGGCCCCGCAACCGGTCGCCCTTCTTTTGTTTTGACCGGAGTCATTGCGCTGGGTACGCTCAGACCTTGTGCCTGGGGTGTGCCCTGATCCTCGTGCGTGCCTTCAAACCGCACCTGAGTGACGAAGCGGCCACCGTGATCCGCGCCCCCTTCTGCTTTCCGGCAGGAGTTCGCGGAATCCGACACACCCGACCGCGTGGGTCGGCGATGTTCCAGGTTAGCTTCACCATTCGGCACACAGAAACCGGAGAAGTAGTGCCTACGATCCAGCAGCTGGTCCGCAAGGGCCGGCAGGACAAGGTCGAGAAGAACAAGACGCCCGCACTCGAGGGTTCCCCTCAGCGCCGGGGCGTCTGCACGCGTGTGTTCACGACCACCCCGAAGAAGCCGAACTCGGCCCTGCGTAAGGTCGCGCGTGTGCGTCTGACCAGCGGGATCGAGGTCACCGCTTACATTCCGGGTGAGGGACACAACCTGCAGGAGCACTCCATCGTGCTCGTGCGCGGCGGCCGTGTGAAGGACCTGCCGGGTGTTCGCTACAAGATCATCCGTGGCTCGCTCGACACCCAGGGTGTCAAGAACCGCAAGCAGGCCCGCAGCCGCTACGGCGCCAAGAAGGAGAAGTAAGAATGCCTCGTAAGGGCCCCGCCCCGAAGCGCCCGGTCATCATCGACCCGGTTTACGGCTCCCCTCTGGTGACCTCCCTGATCAACAAGGTGCTGCTGAACGGCAAGCGTTCCACCGCCGAGCGCATCGTCTACGGCGCCATGGAGGGTCTGCGTGAGAAGACGGGCAACGACCCGATCATCACGCTGAAGCGCGCGCTGGAGAACATCAAGCCGACCCTCGAGGTCAAGTCCCGCCGTGTCGGTGGTGCGACGTACCAGGTTCCGATCGAGGTCAAGCCCGGTCGCGCCAACACCCTCGCGCTGCGCTGGCTCGTCGGTTACTCCCGCGCCCGTCGCGAGAAGACCATGACCGAGCGTCTGCTCAACGAGCTTCTCGACGCTTCGAACGGCCTCGGTGCGGCCGTCAAGAAGCGCGAGGACACGCACAAGATGGCCGAGTCCAACAAGGCCTTCGCGCACTACCGCTGGTAGTCGCTACCCACATCGAGACCGAGAGAAGACCGAAGCCTTATGGCTACCACTTCACTTGACCTGGCCAAGGTCCGCAACATCGGGATCATGGCCCACATCGACGCGGGCAAGACGACCACCACCGAGCGGATCCTGTTCTACACCGGTGTGTCGTACAAGATCGGTGAGGTCCACGACGGCGCCGCCACCATGGACTGGATGGAGCAGGAGCAGGAGCGTGGCATCACGATCACCTCTGCTGCCACCACCTGTCACTGGCCGCTGGAAGACGTCGACCACACCATCAACATCATCGACACCCCGGGCCACGTCGACTTCACCGTCGAGGTGGAGCGTTCGCTGCGCGTGCTCGACGGTGCCGTGACGGTGTTCGACGGCGTCGCCGGCGTGGAGCCCCAGTCCGAGACGGTGTGGCGTCAGGCGGACCGCTACGGCGTCCCGCGTATCTGCTTCGTCAACAAGCTCGACCGGACCGGTGCCGAGTTCCACCGCTGCGTCGACATGATCAGCGACCGCCTGGGCGCGCAGCCGATCGTCATGCAGCTCCCGATCGGTGCCGAGGCCGACTTCCAGGGCGTCGTGGACCTCGTCCGCATGAAGGCGCTCGTGTGGTCCGCCGAGGCCACCAAGGGCGAGATGTACGACGTCGTCGACATCCCGGCCACCCACATCGAGGCTGCCGAGGAGTACCGCGGCAAGCTGGTCGAGACCGTGGCCGAGAACGACGACGAGATCATGGAGCTGTTCCTGGAGGGCCAGGAGCCCTCGGAGGAGCAGCTGTACGCCGCGATCCGCCGTATCACCATCGCGTCCGGCAAGTCCAAGGACACCACGGTCACCCCGGTGTTCTGCGGTACCGCGTTCAAGAACAAGGGCGTCCAGCCCCTGCTCGACGCGGTCGTGCGCTACCTGCCCTCCCCCCTGGACGTCGAGGCCATCGAGGGCCACGACGTGAAGGACCCGGAGGTCGTGGTCAAGCGCAAGCCGTCCGACGACGAGCCGCTGTCCGCGCTGGCGTTCAAGATCATGAGCGACCCGCACCTCGGCAAGCTCACCTTCGTCCGGGTCTACTCGGGCCGCCTGGAGTCCGGCACCGCCGTGCTGAACTCCGTCAAGGGCAAGAAGGAGCGCATCGGCAAGATCTACCGCATGCACGCGAACAAGCGTGAGGAGATCGAGTCGGTGGGCGCCGGCGACATCATCGCCGTCATGGGTCTGAAGCAGACCACGACCGGTGAGACGCTGTGCGACGACAAGCAGCCGGTGATCCTGGAGTCCATGGACTTCCCGGCGCCGGTCATCCAGGTCGCCATCGAGCCCAAGTCCAAGGGTGACCAGGAGAAGCTGGGTGTCGCCATCCAGCGTCTCGCGGAGGAGGACCCCTCCTTCCAGGTTCACTCGGACGAGGAGACCGGCCAGACCATCATCGGTGGTATGGGCGAGCTGCACCTCGAGGTGCTGGTCGACCGTATGCGCCGTGAGTTCAAGGTCGAGGCCAACGTCGGCAAGCCGCAGGTGGCGTACCGCGAGACGATCCGTCAGGCTGTCGAGCGCGTCGACTACACCCACAAGAAGCAGACCGGTGGTACCGGTCAGTTCGCGAAGGTGCAGATCGGCATCGAGCCGCTCGAGGGCGGCGACACGTCGTACGAGTTCGTGAACAAGGTGACCGGTGGTCGTATCCCGAAGGAGTACATCCCTTCGGTCGACGCCGGTGCGCAGGAGGCCATGCAGTTCGGCATCCTCGCCGGTTACGAGATGACCGGTGTCCGCGTGATCCTGCACGACGGTGCCTACCACGAGGTGGACTCCTCCGAGCTCGCCTTCAAGATCGCCGGTTCGCAGGCCTTCAAGGAGGCCGCGCGCAAGGCCAAGCCCGTTCTCCTTGAGCCGATGATGGCCGTCGAGGTCACCACGCCCGAGGACTACATGGGTGAGGTCATCGGCGACATCAACTCCCGCCGTGGCCAGATCCAGGCCATGGAGGAGCGGGCCGGTGCCCGCGTCGTGAAGGGCCTCGTGCCCCTCTCGGAGATGTTCGGTTACGTCGGCGACCTGCGCAGCAAGACGTCCGGCCGGGCCAGCTACTCCATGCAGTTCGACTCCTACGCCGAGGTTCCGCGGAACGTCGCCGAGGAGATCATCGCGAAGGCCAAGGGCGAGTAAGCACCGCGTTCACCGCAGTGCGCACCACGCCGTAGGCTTGACCCCGGAGCCTCACGGGTCGTTCCTCCGCATTCGTGGCGGAACGACCCGGGGCCCGGGCCCCAACAGCAAAGATCACCTGGCGCCGATTGATCCAAGGCGTACAGAACCACTCCACAGGAGGACCCCAGTGGCGAAGGCGAAGTTCGAGCGGACTAAGCCGCACGTCAACATCGGCACCATCGGTCACATCGACCACGGTAAGACGACCCTCACGGCCGCCATTACCAAGGTGCTGCACGACGCGTACCCGGACCTGAACGAGGCGACCGCGTTCGACAACATCGACAAGGCGCCCGAGGAGCGTCAGCGCGGTATCACCATCTCCATCGCGCACGTCGAGTACCAGACGGAGACCCGTCACTACGCCCACGTCGACTGCCCGGGTCACGCGGACTACATCAAGAACATGATCACCGGTGCCGCGCAGATGGACGGTGCGATTCTCGTCGTCGCCGCCACCGACGGCCCGATGCCGCAGACCAAGGAGCACGTGCTCCTGGCCCGCCAGGTCGGCGTTCCGTACATCGTCGTCGCCCTGAACAAGGCCGACATGGTGGACGACGAGGAGATCATGGAGCTCGTCGAGCTCGAGGTCCGTGAGCTCCTCTCCGAGTACGAGTTCCCGGGCGACGACCTGCCGGTCGTCAAGGTCTCCGCGCTGAAGGCGCTCGAGGGCGACCCCGAGTGGACCCAGTCGGTCCTGGACCTGATGAACGCCGTCGACACCGCGATCCCGGAGCCGGAGCGCGACGTCGACAAGCCGTTCCTCATGCCGATCGAGGACGTCTTCACGATCACCGGTCGCGGTACGGTCGTCACCGGCCGTATCGAGCGTGGTGTCCTCAAGGTCAACGAGACCGTCGACATCATCGGCATCAAGACCGAGAAGACCACCACCACGGTCACCGGTATCGAGATGTTCCGCAAGCTGCTCGATGAGGGCCAGGCCGGTGAGAACGTCGGTCTGCTGCTCCGCGGCATCAAGCGCGAGGACGTCGAGCGCGGCCAGGTCATCATCAAGCCGGGCTCGGTCACCCCGCACACCGAGTTCGAGGCGCAGGCCTACATCCTCTCCAAGGACGAGGGTGGCCGCCACACGCCGTTCTTCAACAACTACCGTCCGCAGTTCTACTTCCGTACCACGGACGTGACCGGCGTCGTGACCCTCCCCGAGGGCACCGAGATGGTCATGCCGGGCGACAACACTGAGATGAAGGTCGAGCTCATCCAGCCCATCGCCATGGAAGAGGGCCTGAAGTTCGCCATCCGCGAGGGTGGCCGCACGGTCGGCGCCGGCCAGGTCATCAAGATCAACAAGTGATCTTGGCCCGCAAGGGCTGACCAGGCAGGTCTGAAGGGGCCCGTACGACTTCGGTCGTACGGGCCCCTTTGTCGTCGTCCGGGCTCGAAACTATTCGGCGGGTACGACCCCTGGCTCCCGGGAGCCACTCCCTCCACCATTTGTCATGCCGCTGACCAAATTCGGGTGGAGGGGTGAGGCATGTCCGTGCGTCGTAGGACCGTCCTGGGGGCGGGACTGGCCACCGTGCCCGCGCTGTCGTCGGGGATCGCGTGGGCCGGAGGCGACCGTGCGCCGCGGGTGACCGACCCCGGCGCGTACATCTCCTTCACCGGCGGGGCGTTCTCCCTGGTGGGCGTCCCGGTCGTGGTGAGTGCGGACGATCACCCCGGAGTCGTACGGGTGGCGGGCGACCTCCGCGCCGACCTCGAACGGGTGACGGGGACCCGGCCGGGTGCCACCATGGCCCGGCGTGCCGTGCTGGTCGGCACGATCGGCCGCAGCCCGCTGATCGACGACCTGGTGGCCTCCGGGAAGCTGGACGTGACGGGGGTGAAGGGCCGCTGGGAGACCTCGCTCCAGACGGTGGTCGAGCATCCGATGCCCGGGGTGGAGAAGGCCTTCGTCATCGCGGGCAGCGACCCGCGCGGCACGATCTTCGGGGCGTACGACGTCTCGTACGGGCTCGGGGTCTCCCCCTGGTACTGGTGGGACGACGTGCCGCCGGTACGGCGGACCGGGGCGTGGGTCCTGCCCGGCAGGTTCACCCAGGGCACCCCCGCCGTGAAGTACCGCGGCTTCTTCATCAACGACGAGAACCCGGCCCTCGGCACCTGGGCGCCGGCCTGCTTCGGCCCGGGCAAGGCCCCCGGCTACCCCGGCGGCTTCAACGCGGACTTCTACGCCCGGGTCTTCGAGGTGCTGCTCCGCCTCAAGGGCAACTACCTCTGGCCGGCGGTGTGGGGACGCGCGTTCGCGGAGGACGACCCGGAGAACCACCGGCGGGCCGCCGACTACGGAATTGTCATGGGCACGTCTCATGAGGCGCCCATGATGCGCGGCATCGAGGAGTGGAACCGGCACGCGGCGGCCGGCACCGACCCCTACGGGGGGACGGGCGAATGGTCGTACCTCCGCAACCCCGAGGCGATCCGCGCCTACTGGCGGGCCGGTGTCCAGCGCATGGTCGACGAGGGCTTCGAGGGCGTGGTCACGCTCGGCATGCGCGGCAACGGCGACACCGGCCTGCCCGACGGCGACGGCATCGGGCTGATGCAGGAGATCATCGCCGCGCAGCGCCGGATCATCGAGGAGGTGACGGGCCGGCCGGCCGCCGAGACCCCCCAGGTGTGGACCCTGTACAAGGAGGTCCAGCGCTACTGGGACCGCGGCCTGCGCGCACCGGACGATGTCACGGTCGTCCTGACGGACGACAACTGGGGCAACATCCGCAAGCACCCCTCGCCGCAGGAGCCCCGCGGCGGCGGATACGGCCTCTACTACCACTTCGACTACGTGGGCGCGGGCCGCAACTACAAGTGGGTGGACACGGCGAACCTCCGCAACGTCTGGGACCAGCTCCACCAGGCGCACGCCTACGGCAACCACGGCCTGTGGGTGGCCAACGTGGGCGACCTGAAGGGCAACGAGCTCCCGACGGAGTTCTTCCTCACCTACGCCTGGGATCCGTCGCGCTGGGACATCGACCGGTTGGGGGAGTGGGAGCGGAGGTACGCACGGCAGAACTTCGGGGCCGCGGTGGCGAGCGAAGCGGCCGAGGTCCTCGCCCGGTACGGCCAGTTGCAGGCGCGCCGCAAACCCGAGCTGCTGAACCGCCGGATCACCCTCTCGGACACCGGTGAGGTGGTGTACGACGACCAGCAGACGCCCTTCTCCTTCGGTCACCGCGAGCTGGAGCGGGTCACGGAGGAGTGGCGCGCGCTGGACAGGCGGGCGGCGAGGATCGCCCGCCGGCTGCCGGAGGCCACCCAGGACGCGTGGTTCGAACTGGTCGGCTACGAGGTGGCGGCGACCGCGAACCTGTACGCGCTGCGGGAGGCCGAGTTCACCAACCTGCGCTACGTCCGGCAGGGCAGAGCGGCGGCGAACGACCGCGCGGCGGCCGCGGAGCAGGCCCTGCTCCGGGACTTCGCCCTGGCCGACCGCTTCA
>NZ_JBEYFC010000155.1:0-18222 GCF_040634175.1 Streptomyces sp. NPDC007162 | reverse complement strand
GTCGGACATCGCCTCGTCACTGGGTCTCGCCAAGGGCACCGCCCACGGCATACTGCGCACCCTCCAGCTCCGCCCCCGAGGCCCGGCGCGGTTCGGTGCGCCGGATCACCGAAACCGGTGAGGACGTCCTGCACAAGCCGTGCCGGGACGTCACCGAGTTCGGGCCCGACCTCGCCGCACTCGTCGACGACATGTTCCTCACCATGTACATCGCCGACGGAGCAGGCCTCGCCGCCAACCAGGTCGGAGTCGACCTGCGGCTGTTCGTGTACGACTGCCCCGACGACGACGCTGTCCGGCATGTCGGGCACGTCGTCAATCCCGTCCTGGAGGCCCAGGACCCGGCCGAACGGCGGCTGCTGGACGACAGCGAGGGTTGTCTGTCGGTGCCGGGTGCCGTCATGGAGGTGCCTCGGCCGGACCGGGCGGTCGTGCACGGGCAGGACAAGGACGGCAATCCGCTCACCGTTGAGGGAACGGGGTATTTCGCCCGCTGCCTCGCGCACGAGACCGACCATGTGAACGGACGCGTGTATCTCGACCGGCTCTCCAAGCGGGAGCGGAAGGAAGCGCTGCGACAGATGGCGGACCGGCGGGAGGACGTCTACGCCCGCCGGTCCGCCAACATCGAGGCGCTCGGTTCCTAGGGCCTGTCGCCCCAGACGCGGTCAGGCCTTCGGGGCCACCTTGCTCAGGCCGTTGATGATGCGGTCCATCGCGTCGCCGCCGGTCGGATCGGTGAGGTTCGCCAGGAGCTTCAGGGTGAACTTCATCAGCAGCGGATGGGTCAGGCCGCGCTGGGCCGCGATCTGCATGACCTTCGGGTTGCCGATGAGCTTCACGAAGGCGCGGCCGAGCGTGTAGTAGCCGCCGTAGGTGTCCTTGAGGACGCGCGGGTAGCGCTGGAGGGCGAGTTCGCGTCCGCCGGGCGTGGCCCGCGCGTGGGCCTGGACGATGACGTCGGCGGCGATCTGGCCGGACTCCATGGCGTAGGCGATGCCCTCGCCGTTGAAGGGGTTCACCAGGCCGCCGGCGTCGCCGACGAGCAGCAGACCGCGCGTGTAGTGCGGCTGGCGGTTGAAGGCCATGGGGAGGGCGGCCCCGCGGATGGGGCCGGTCATGTTCTCCGGGGTGTAGCCCCAGTCCTCGGGCATGGAGGCGCACCAGGCCTTGAGGACCTCCCGCCAGTCCAGTTCCTTGAAGGAGTCGGAGGTGTTCAGGACGCCGAGGCCGACGTTGGAGGTGCCGTCGCCCATGCCGAAGATCCAGCCGTAACCGGGAAGCAGGCGGTCCTGGGGGCCGCGGCGGTCCCAGAGTTCCAGCCAGGACTCCAGGTAGTCGTCGTCATGACGCGGGGAGGTGAAGTAGGTCCGGACGGCCACGCCCATCGGGCGGTCCTCGCGGCGGTGCAGGCCCATCGCGAGGGAGAGCCGGGTGGAGTTGCCGTCGGCGGCCACCACGAGGGGGGCGTGGAAGGTGACTTCGCGCTTCTCCTCGCCGAGCTTGGCGTGCACGCCGGTGATCCGGCCGGTGCGGTCGTCGATGATCGGGGCACCGACGTTGCAGCGCTCGAAGAGCCGCGCGCCGGCCTTCTGGGCCTGGCGGGCGAGCTGTTCGTCGAAGTCGTCGCGCTTGCGCACCAGGCCGTAGTCGGGGAAGGAGGCGAGATCCGGCCAGTCCAGCTGGAGGCGGGTGCCGCCGCCGATGATGCGCAGGCCCTTGTTGCGCAGCCAGCCGGCCTCCTCGGAGATGTCGATGCCCATGGCGACGAGCTGCTTCACCGCGCGCGGGGTGAGTCCGTCGCCGCACACCTTCTCGCGCGGGAACTCGGTCTTCTCCAGCAGAAGTACGTCAAGGCCGGACTTGGCGAGGTGGTAGGCCGTCGTGGAGCCGGCTGGCCCCGCGCCGACGACGATGACATCGGCGGTGTTTTCGGAGAGGGGCTCGGTCACGACAGGGTCTCCCCAAGGCTCGAAATCTGCGTGCCGACGGGCACTGGACACGGGCAGTCTATTCAGCGGAACTGATCACCCGGCTGAAGGGCTGCCCCTGTGAACCGAGCTCTCCCCGCGGTACGGCTGCGTGTGCCCACGCACGAGGACGCGTTCGCCTGGCACCGGACCTTCGACGACCCGGAGGTCATGGAGTTCTACGGCGGCAGGCCCGCGGAGCTGTCCGTCTACGAGGAGCTCACCGCGCGCCAGCGCCGGCACGACGCGGAGCTGGGTTTCTGCCTGTGGACGCTGACCGGCGAGACGGGGGAGGTCATCGGCTTCACCGGTGCGCAGCCGTGGGCGCCGGACTGGGGGCCGAGGGGCGAGATCGAGATCGGCTGGCGGCTCGGGCGGGCCCACTGGGGGAAGGGGTACGCGACGGCGGCGGCGCTGCTGACCCTGGAGCGGCTGCGGGCGACCGGTGTGCCGAGGGTGGTGGCGATGGTGCGGCCGGGCAACGAGCGGTCGGTCGCGGTCACCCGGCGCCTCGGGATGGAGCCCGCCGGGTCGTACCCGCATCCGCGGCTGCCTGAGGACGCGCTCTGTTTCCGTCTCGACCTGCGGGCGACGACTCAAGTCCGTAACCCAGAGTAACGATCTGTTACAGAAAGACACGCAGCGCTTCCGGCCGCCGTGCGCCCGGGGTTACCCTTCCAGTACCGCTGGGGGTGACATCTGTGTACATAACGCCCAAAACACCCGAAGTGCGTGTGCCACGGCTGGTCGGCCTGATGGCCGTGGACGCGCGCGAGACAGCCCAGGCGCGGGGTCTGTCCCTCAACGCGCCGGACCGGCCGGACTTCCATCTCACGGTCGTCGACTACGTCGTACGCCAGTTCCCGCAGCCCGGTGCCGAGGTGCCGCGGGACTCGATGGTGTACGTGTGGTTCGACTTCGGTGAGGGCGAGGGCGGCGGGGGCGTGCGCGAGCCGCGCATCCCACGGCCGCCGAGCGGCGGGCTGCAACGGGAGCTGGACCGGCCAGGGGACGCCTTCGAGGTGAGCAGCCTGTGAGCCCCGGCGGGTCCCCGAGGGGGCTCAGCCCCCCGGGTACCGGATCAGGCCTCCTTGTAGCCCCGGTGCAGGGCGACGATCCCGCCGGTGAGGTTGCGCCAGGCCACCTTCGACCAGCCCGCCCCGCGCAGCCGGGCGGCCAGTGCGGGCTGGTCGGGCCAGGCGCGGATGGACTCGGCGAGGTAGACGTAGGCCTCGGGGTTGGAGGAGACCGCGCGGGCCACCGGCGGCAGCGCACGCATCAGGTACTCGGTGTAGACGGTCCGGAAGGGCGCCCAGGTGGGGTGTGAGAACTCGCAGATCACCACCCGGCCGCCGGGGCGGGTCACCCGGTGCATCTCGCGCAGGGCCGCGTCGGTGTCCTGGACGTTGCGCAGCCCGAAGGAGATCGTCACGGCGTCGAAGGTGTCGTCCTTGAACGGCAGCCGGGTCGCGTCCCCGGCGGTGAAGGGCATCCAGCCGGTGCGCTTCTTGCCGACCTGGAGCATCCCCAGCGAGAAGTCGCAGGGCACGACGTAGGCGCCGGCCCGGGCGAACGGCTGGGAGGAGGTGCCCGTGCCGGCTGCCAGGTCGAGGACCTTCTGCGCGGGCCGCGCGTCGACGGCCCTGGCGACCTCCTTCCGCCAGTGCCGGTCCTGGCCGAGCGACAGCACGTCGTTGGTCAGGTCGTACCGTTCCGCCACGTCGTCGAACATCGAGGCGACTTCGTGCGGCTGCTTGTTCAGGGAGGCGCGGGTCACGCCCGCCATTCTTGCAGCACACCCCTACGGGAGGAGCTTCGGCTTCTTCTTCGCGGCCACGTCCTCCACCCAGCCGCACAGCAGGACGAAGACCGCGATCAGGATCCAGCCGACGCCGAACATGAACCACTGGCTGTCCAGGGGGAGCCACTTCTCGAACGCGGGCACGTTCCACATCCGGTCGATCAGCGGGACCGCGAGGATCAGGGCGATCTCGTGCCAGAGGTAGATCGTCACCGCGCGCGCGTTGAACACGGTGACAGTGCGGTCGAGCCGCCCGAACCGGGTCAGCCAGGCGAAGTCGATGCGGAAGTAGGCCTTCGCCCACATCAGAAGCAGCACGAACCCGGCCGACCAGAAGGCCTGCGCGAGGGGGTTCTCGTCCAGGTCGTAGGTGCCGAAGTCGGCCTGGTGCGAGAAGGCGTACCAGCCGCCGTAGCCGAGCGCGGCGAGCGCGCCGACGACCACCAGGGCCGGCTTCATGCGCTGAGGGCGGCGCGACGGTCCGGGTGTCCTTCGGCGGGGCCTCCGGGAAGGAGCTGGCGACGACCTGCTCCAGCGTGACCAGGCTGGCCGCGGCGTACGGTGCCGCGCTGGACGCCGCGGGGTCCAGCCAGGCCGACTTCGACATCGAGGGCACCACGCTGACCGACTCGGACTCGGTCGCCCTGCGCTCCGCGGCGATCGCGTTGCTCCAGAAGCAACGGCCGGACCTGGAGGTCTCCTTCACGCTGCCCGTGATGCCGTCGGGGCTCGACTCCGACGGCCTCGCGCTGCTGGAGTCCGCGAACAAGTACGACGTGCAGGTCTCGACGGTCAACATCATGACCATGAACTACGGCGAGTCCTACGACGGGGACATGGGCGACTACGCGGTCACCTCGGCGAAGGCCACGCACAAGCAGCTGAAGAAGGTGTTCGGGCTGTCGGACGCGGGCGCGTGGGGCGGGATGGCGCTGACCTCGATGATCGGGGTGAACGACGTGGACGGGGAGACGCTGACGCCGGCCGACGCGAAGGACGTGCGGGCGTTCGCGGAGGAGAAGGACATCGCGTGGGTGTCGATGTGGTCGACGTTCCGGGACGTGCAGTGCGGGAGCGGGAGTTCGGGGTCCGATGACGCGGCGACCAACTGCAGTGGCGTTTCTCAGAGTTCCGGGGAGTTCGGGAAGGCGTTCGCAGGCTGAATGTCGGATGCGGGCCCGTGGGGGCTGGTCGCGCCCACGCGGCGGCAGCCGCAGATTCACTACGGCCCCGCGCCCCTGAAGGGACGCCGGCTACTTGCGTCTGTGGACGAGGCGTCCGGCGCATACCGTCGCGATGCACGCCCCGGCCACGTCGAACACCGCCAGGTCGGCCCGGCCCGTCACCACGAGCACCGGTGTCCGGGCCGTCGTACCCCGCAGCACCGCCACGTCGTTGCGCTCCGCCGCCGCCCGTAGTTCGGCCGTGTCGGCGTACCGCTCCAGGACCGCCGTCGCTCCCAGCTTCAGTACCTCGTGTACGCGCTCGCGCGGGCTGGGGGCGTCCGGGAGGGGGCCGTCGTGGACGCGGGCCGGGCCGAGTACGCCCGGCCAGTTCCGCACCCGGGCGGTCGGGAAGCGGTCCCGCAGGTCCGCCAGGGTCCCCACGGCGGCGATCCGGCCGCCCTCGACGACGACGGCGCCGTCCTTCAGGGCGGCGCCGTCCCAGTCGTGACGGACCTCGTCCGCCGCGTGGATCGTCAGCACGGCCGGGTCAGTTGGCGCTGAGCAGCTTCAGCTCGGGGTGGGCCGTGCCACCCGCGATCGCCGTCGAGGAGATGTGCGACATCACGCGCTCGTCGACCGGGTCGTTCGCCGGGTCGTCGTGGACGACGAGGTGCTCGTACGTCGTGGCGCGCTGCGCCGGGACCCGGCCCGCCTTGCGGATCAGGTCGATGATCTCCAGGCGGTTGGAGCGGTGCTTGGCGCCCGCCGACGAGACGACGTTCTCCTCCAGCATGATCGAGCCGAGGTCGTCCGCGCCGTAGTGCAGGGAGAGCTGGCCGACCTCCTTGCCGGTGGTCAGCCAGGAGCCCTGGATGTGCCGGACGTTGTCGAGGAAGAGGCGGGCGATCGCGATCATCCGCAGGTACTCGAAGAGGGTGGCCTGGGTGCGGCCCTTCAGGTGGTTGTTCTCGGGCTGGTAGGTGTACGGGATGAAGGCCCGGAAGCCGCCGGTGCGGTCCTGGACGTCCCGGATCATGCGCAGGTGCTCGATGCGCTCGGCGTTGGTCTCGCCGGTGCCCATCAGCATGGTCGAGGTCGACTCCACGCCCAGCTTGTGCGCCGTCTCCATGATCTCCAGCCAGCGCTCGCCGGACTCCTTGAGGGGCGCGATGGCCTTGCGGGGGCGCGCGGGCAGCAGTTCCGCGCCGGCGCCCGCGAAGGAGTCCAGGCCGGCCTCGTGGATCCGGGTGATGGCCTCCTCGACGGAGACGCCGGAGATCCGGGCCATGTGCTCGACCTCGGACGCGCCGAGGGAGTGGATGACCAGCTGCGGGAACGCGTCCTTGATCGCCTTGAAGTGCTTCTCGTAGTACTCGACGCCGTAGTCCGGGTGGTGGCCGCCCTGGAACATGATCTGGGTGCCGCCCAGCTCGACGGTCTCCGCGCAGCGGCGCAGGATGTCGTCGAGGTCGCGGGTCCAGCCCTTGTCCTTGTCCTTGGGCGCCGCGTAGAAGGCGCAGAACTTGCACGCCGTGACGCACACGTTCGTGTAGTTGATGTTCCGCTCGATGATGTACGTCGCGATGTGCTCGACACCCGCGTACGTGCGGCGGCGCACGGCGTCGGCGGCGGAGCCCAGCGCGTGCAGCGGGGCGTCGCGGTAGAGGACGAGCGCTTCCTCCGGGGTGATCCGCCCACCGGCTGCGGCCCGGTCGAGGACGGCTGTGACATCAGAAGAGGTGAGGTCGGCCTTCTCGGTCACCGGGGCGTCCCTTTCGTCAAGGGTTGTGGACGGACCGAACCAGCCTACGCCAGCCTCTTCCAGCACCCGACCTCAGGCCGTGCGGGCGCCGATCAGCAGCCCCGCGAAGGCACCCGCGATCAGGAAAGGACCGAACGCTATCGCCGTCTTGCGCCCGGCCCGCCGTACGACGACGAGCGCACCGCCGTACAGCGCGCCGCACAGGAAACCGGCGAAGGTGCCGAGCAGCACGGTGGGCCAGCCGTACCAGCCGAGGACGGCGCCCGTGCCGAGCGCCAGCTTCACGTCGCCGAAGCCCATGCCGCCGGGGTTGACGAGGAAGAGGACCAGGTATCCGGCGCCGAGCGCGAGCGCCGCGTACAGGGAGGTGAGCCAGTCACCGGCGTGCTCGGGGAGCAGGGCGGCCACCCCGAGGAGGGCGAGCGCGGCGGCCGCGAGGGGGAGGGTGAGGGGGTCGGGGAGGCGCTGGACGCGGAAGTCGACGACCGCGAGGAGGACGCCGACGGGCGCCAGCAGCAGCCAGACCGCGAGTTCGGGGCGGGTGCCGGTGGCGAGCGCGAGGGCGACACAGGCCAGGGCGGTCGCGAGGGCGAGGAGGACGGCACGGGGACCGTACCGGGCCGCGAGATCCGTGGTCCGGCGGTACGGCTCCTCCCGGACGGCTTCCGCCAGCGCGACGTCGTACCCCTGTTCCGTCCCGTTCCTCCTGTCCGTGGCCGGCGTGCACGGCGTGCACCGGGCGCGTCCCAGCCAGCCCTCGATCCGGTGGCCCGCCGGGCACGTGTCGTGCCACGGCTCCCCCGCCGGTGCCGAGAAGCGGTACGCGGCGCGCGGGAGCAGGGCGCCGGCCGCCGCGCCCCAGAGGGCGGCGGCGGCCGGCAGGGCGAGGTCCGAGGCGGTGGTCATCCGGTCGCGGCGGCGCCGTCGCGCCAGGTCGGGAGGAGTTCGTCGAGGAGGGCCTCGGTGCGCGGGGGCAGGCCGCGCGCGCCGCTGCGGGCGATGAGCTCGGCGGCGAGGGCGCGGATGCGGTCCGGGTCGCCGGTGGCGTGCGTGGCGCGCAGCAGTTCGTGCCACAGGCGCTCGTCGTCCGGGGCGGTCTTCAGTGCCGCGCCGAGCGCTTCGATGGCCTTCTGCGCCCGGTCCTTCTCCAGGTGGAACGCGGACAGGGCGAGGCCGATGTCGGCGACCAGCAGCGGCAGCTGGGCGTCGATGATCTCGTGGGTGAGCCAGCGGTACCGGCCCTCCGCGCGGTCGGCGAGCAGCGGACCGCGCACCAGGACGAGCGCGTCGGTGAGGAGGCGGCCGCGGACCGCGCGGCTGTCGACGCCCTTGCCCTGGGTGGCCTCGTGGTAGAGGGAGCGCAGCACGTCGAGGTCGGACACGACCGACTTGGCGAGCACCAGTCGCCCGGTCGCGTCGGTCCGCAGGCGCGGTCCGCCGTCCGGGTCGGTGCCGAGCCAGCCGCGCAGCCGTTCCAGGAGGGCGTCGCGGACGTCCTCGGTCACCCCGCGCGGCCACAGCGCGGACGACAGCACGCGCGGGTGCACGCCCTCGCGGTGCAGGAGGAGCAGCGCGAGGGCCTCGTGGAGGAGGGCGCTGCGGTCCCCGTCCGGGGTGTCCAGGCCGATGATCTCGTACGGCCCGACGAGCCGCGCGTACACCGCGGGCCGCCCCTGTTCGCTGATGTCGACCAGGAACGGCGGGGTGGTGGTGGGTCCGTCCGGGTCGTGCTCGGGGTCGGCCTCCACGAACAGCTCGACGACCGCGTGCTGTTGCACGGCGGGCAGCAGCTGGGCCCGGAGTTCGAGGCCGAGCAGCGGGGCGAGCAGCCTGCCGTCCGGGGTGATCTCCATCGCCCAGGCCGCGCCGGGCAGGTCGTCGCTCTCGGTGCCGACGAGGTAGCCGATGCCCAGCCGGGCGGCGTCGGCGGCGAGTTCGGCGAGGCGCACCGCGTCCTCGGCGGACGGCTGGGTGGCGAGCAGCACCAGGTTCGGCGCCCAGCGGGTGTGCTGGGCGGGCCCGGTGCGGCCGGTGAGCACCGACTGGTGGTCGGCGGCGCCGAGCGCGCCGCGGCGCTGCCGGGTCTCGGCCGCCATCGTCTCGAACAGGGCGTCCACGTCGTCGAGGTGGCGCAGTCGGCTGGGGGCGAGCGGGATGAGGTCCGCGCCGAAGCCGACCAGGGTGATGGTCATACGGTCCGACCAACCGTTGGTGGCGAGTTCGGCCGCGACGGAGGCGAACAGGGCGGCCCGGTCGGCCTCCCGGCCGCTCAGCGAGACGATGCCGGGCACGGCCTCCAGGTTGAGCAGCAGCCGCGAGTCGTCCATGGTGCCGAGGCTGACCAGACCCGGGTAGGGCGCGGCCGCGTCGGTGTCCTCGTAGCGCTCGGCGTCCGCGCGCGACAGCGTCCAGAACGTCTGGTCCTGGCCGAGTTGCCAGGGCGCCGGGGGTTTGCCGGCCGGCTGGGCGAGTTGCAGGTGCAGGTCACCGTGGCTGAGCCAGGCCGCGTAGACGACGGGCAGCGAGCGGGACTCGGCGGTGAGAGCGGCGGACAGTCCGCGCAGCGACAGGTCGAGCAGGCGTACGCCCTCCGGGTCCGCGCCGACCAGCAGCGCGTCCTGCACGTCCTGGGCGTCGCCGGTCGGGGTGGGCGGCTCCATGCCGCGTCGGCCGCCGACGGCGCCGAGCGCCGACTGCCACAGGGCCTGCCGGCGCCGGCGGCCGAGGGCGGCGAGCAGGCCGGCGGCGAGGAGGGGAGCGCCGAGGAGGGCCTCGGGGAGACCGAAGGAATGGCCGAAGGAGTGGTCGGCGGAGTGGCCGGTGGAGGGGTCGGCGGAACCCTGCGCGTGTGCCGCGGGGGTGGCGGCGTCACCGGCCGGGCGCTGGGCGGGCACGGTGATCTGGGCGGTGGCGCCGTCCTGGTCCGCGTGCTGTCCGCCGCCCTGCTGCTGGTGCTGGGCGTGGTCGCCGGTCCTGGCGTAGTCGCCGATCTGCTGCCGGACCTCGGACGGGACGTGCGCGTCGGGGTTCTCGACGAGTTCGCCGCCGTGCGCGTCGCCGGGCATCTCCATGATCCAGCCCGGGCGGATCAGGCTGGCTTCGGAGAGCCGGGAGCCGTCGGGCTGGACGCGGTCCTTGTTGAGCTCGTAGATCTCCTTGTACCGGCGGCCGTCACCGAGGTGGCGCTGCGCTATCTCCCACAGCGAGTCGTGGTGGCGGCCCTCGGGCGGCTGGATCCGGTAGTACTTCGTGGTGCCGTGGGCACTCGTGCCGCCGTGCTCGGCCTGGGCCGCAACATGGCCGGCCTGCTCGGCGAGCGCGGCGGCGGTGCTCTTGGCCTGCTCCTGCTGCTGGGCGAGGATGCCCGGGGTCGCCTGGGCGGCGGCGACCGTGCCCTTCTGGTTGCCCTCCAGGCTGTGGCCGAGCTGCGACAGGCCCGGGGTGAAACTGGCGGCGGTGGCGCCCACCAGCAGCAGCGCGGCGACGAGTTGCCGGGCGAGCAGCTGGCTGGGACCGGCGCCGGGGACCCGGCCGGGCAGGCCGACGCCGGAGACGGCGGCCTTGACCTCCACCAGCACACAGGCCGTGAACTGGGCCCAGGCCAGCCAGACGATGACGGTCAGGGTGTTCAGGAAGGTGTCGACGCCGATCGGCTGCGACAGCCAGCCCATGCTGGGGGCGCTGGTCGGCAGGGGCCAGCCGACGGTCACGGCGAGGGCGCCGGGGACGCCGACGACGAGGACGAGCAGCACCACGAAGGCGAGCAGCGCCTTGACGAAGTCCCCGAACGTACGCCTGCGCACCCGCACCGGCTGCGGGGTCCGGTTCCGCGGACCCGACGGGTTCCCGGTCGGTCTTCCCGTCGAGCCTGATGTGCTGCGTCGCGCCATGGCGGGTGTCCTGGGGTCGTGTGCGGACAGAGTGGGCCGGGGGCGCATCGAGCCTGTCGAGATCCCCTTGACGATCCTATTGACTGGCACCGACGGCGTCGAAGGGGGAGAGCGCGGAACCACCGCTTCCTCCGCACGTCCCGCACAACTCCCGTCAGCCGTCGACCCGCAGGGCGGACAGCAGGAAGCGGGTCAGGGCGGAGGTGGGGAAGGTGATGGCCGCGACGCCCTCCTCCGCCCTCAGCTCCACCACCGTGCGCGCGCTTCCGTAGGGGCGCACCTGGACGTTGCCGAACGCGGCCGGGGCCGCCAGACCCTCCTGGAGCAGGGCGCGGGCGAAGGTCCAGGTGACCTCCTCGCCGTCCAGGGAGATCCACGGCGGGAAGACGAAGTGCACCGCCTGCGGGTCGGCCGAGGTGTAACGGAGCGTCGCGGGGACCGCCACCTCCTGCTCGTCGGCGGTGAGCAGGCGGGCGCCGGTGGGCTGTTCGACGGTGATGGACACAGGTGCTCTCCCGGGGTGCGGTGCGGTGGTGGGCCGTCCTACTCCTCTGAGCGCCATTCGCTCGTCTCATTACGCGGAAGCCACAAGGAAGTTGAGTGACGTGCGTCACTTGTTGAGGCGCATGAAACTTTGATTGAACGTTTTGTCATCTACTCTGACAAACCCTTCCCCAGCCCCTGGCCGGCAACTGGAGCGTTCCGCCATGCCCGACGGTTCCTCTGCAGTCATCAGCACCACCGATTACGCCCGGATCTACGAGGAGCAGCAGCCGCGGCTCGTCGCGTACGCCCGCTCCCTCACCAGGAACTCCTGGGCCGCCGACGACCTGGTCGCCGAGGCGCACTTCCGGGTCTGGCGGCGGCTGGCCGAGGGCCACGAGATCGACAACGTGTCGGCGTACCTGACGACCACCGTCCGGCACCTCGCCTACGCCGCCGGCGGTGCCGTGCGCGAGACACCCAGGGATCCCCACGCCGACGAGCAGGCGGAGGCCGGCCGGCACGGCGAGGACCCGGCCGAACAGGTCTCCTCCGTCGACCTCCTCGTACGGGTCCTCGCCCAACTCCCGGAACGCTGGGTCAAGGCGCTCTGGCTCGCCGAGGCCGAAGGGCAGCCGCTCGCGCAGATCGGGCCGCAACTGGGCACCAAGGAAGGCGCGACCGCGGTCCTGCTGCACCGCGCCCGGGAAGGGATGCGGCAGGCCTTCCTGCGCACCCAGACCGGCGCGCCGGACGACCCCGCCTGCCAGGTGCACTGGAGCCGGATGCCCGCGTACGTGCGCGGGGCCGCCACCCAGCGGCAGTCCGACCGGCTGCTCGGGCACGTGGACGACTGCGCGGACTGCCGGGCCCGGCTCGCCGCCCTGATGCGCGCCAACGACCGGCTCCCCGCCCTCGTCGGCCCCGCCCTCCTGGTCTTCGCGGTCGGCGGCACGGCCGGCCGCTTCCTGCTCACCCAGCCGATGAACCAGACGGAGCAGCAACTCAGACTCACCGTGCAGGTGTTGCGGGAGCGTCAGGAGCACGAGCTGGTCAACAACCGGGACTTCGGCCTGCTCCACAACGCCGACCACGGGCAGCGGATCTCCACCCGCTCGGGCCCGCCGACCCCGGACGACCTGGACGAACTGCTCGCCATGCGGCGCGAGACGACCCACCTGTTCGCGCATCCGCGGGCGATCGCGGCGTTCGGCCGCGAGTGCAACAAGCGCGGTCTGTACTTCGGCGGCGTCGAGGTGGGCGGCCACCGCCTTCCGGCCTGGCGCGGCGTCCCGCTGCTCCCCTGCGGCAAGATCCCGGTCTCGAAGTCCCGCACCTCCTCCATCATCGCGATGCGGGCAGGCGAACAGGACCAGGGCGTGGTCGGCCTCTTCCAGACCGGTCTTCCCGACGAGGTGGAACCGGGCCTGAACGTCCGCTTCATGGGCATCAACGAACAGGCCGTCGCCTCCTACCTGGTCAGCACCTACTACTCGGCCGCCGTCCTGGTCCCCGACGCCCTCGGCGTCCTGGAGAACGTGGAGGTGTCGCGCCGGGACTGAGGAGCCGTGTTCCCTCCACGCCGCGGGCGCCGACGCCTTCACCTCGGGCCTGTTCACCCGCTTCGACATGACCTGCCTGGTGGTCGAGCCGACCCGCAAGTGTCTGCCCGTGTGCCGCCAGTACCGGGACCACGCGGCCGAGTTCGGCATCCCGGTCGCCGCGGTCGGCACTTCGGGGTCGCCCCCGCGTTCCAGAACTGCCACCGGGTCGCGGTGTTCCCGCCCGAGGCGCGCGGCGGCCGGACGCACCGGCGCTTCACCTCGACGCGAGCGCAGACCCCCACCAGTCGCCGGAGTTCCGCGACTGCGGACCCGGTGCCGGACAGCCGGTCCAGGAGCCGCGGAGACCCGTGCTTGCGCCCCCTGGGCCGGCTACTCGGGCCGGGCGGCGAAGAGTTCGGCGAACCGCTCCGCGCCCACGTTGCCGCCGGAGAGGATGACGCCGATCCGGCGCGGCAGCGGCGCGACCCGGTGGGCCAGCAGCGCGGCCAGACCGCTCGCGCCGCTCGGCTCCACGACGGTCTTCAGCCGCTCGAAGGCGAACCGCATCGCGTCCCGGATCTGGTCGTCGCTCACCAGCGAGATGTCGTCCACCAGACGCTGGTTGACGGAGAAGGTCAGCTCGCCGGGGATGTCCGCGGCCTGGCCGTCGGCGATGGTTCTGGGCACCGGGACGGAGACCCGCCGCCCCGCCTCCAGAGACCGCTTGGTGTCGTCCCCGGCCTCCGGCTCGACCCCGACGATCCGGATCCCGGGCAGCAGTCCCTTGGCCGCGGTGGCGCTGCCGGCGATCAGCCCGCCGCCCCCGACCGGCACCACCAGGGCGTCCAGGTCGCCGACCTCCTCGATGAGTTCGAGGGCGGCGGTGCCCTGCCCCGCGATCACGTGCGGGTGCTCGTACGGCGGGACCAGGGCGAGCCCGCGGTCGGCGGCCAGGGCCTCGCCGATCGCGACCCGGTCGCCGGTGTAGCGGTCGTAGGTCACGATCTCCGCGCCGTATCCGGCCGTCGCCGCCAGCTTCGCGCGCGGCGTGTCCTCGGGCATCACGATGACGGCGGTGGTACCGAGTTCACGGGCGGCGAGGGCGACCGCCTGGGCGTGGTTGCCGGAGGAGTAGGCGGCGACACCCTTGGCCAGCTGCCCGGCGGACAGTCGGGACACCGCGTTGTAGGCACCCCGGAACTTGAACGCGCCGATGCGCTGGAGGTTCTCGCACTTCAGGAAGACCTCGGCGCCGACCAGCTCGTCCAGGGTGCGCGAGCGCAGCACGGGGGTGCGGTGGGCGACCCCCTCGATCCGCGCGGCCGCGTCGCGCACGTCCCGGAGGGTCACGGGCGGGGTGTCGGGCATGTTCGTCCTCCGTTCGACGACAGTCGTCTAGAATTATTGTCTATCATTTGGACGCAAAGTCCAGACCCGACCGGAGCGGGGGCACCGATGCCACACGGATCGCCACGAGAGGCGGGCGGCGAGGCCGCGGCGCGGGCGGAGCAGGACGCGATCATCGCGGCGCTGGCCCCGGTCGTCGACGGGATCGTGGCGACCTTCGGATCCTTCTGCGAGGTCGTCATCCACGACTTCCGCCGCCCGGAGCGGTCCGTCGTCGCCATCGCCGGGTCGGTCACCGGCCGAGGGGTCGGCGGGTCGATGAGCGAGATCGGCATGAAGCTGCTGGCGGCCGGGGACGAGGCGGGCGACGAGCTGAACTACCTGACCCGCACCCGGGACGGAAAGCTGGTCAAGTCCTCCACGATGGTGCTGCGCGACTCGGCCGGTACCGTCTTCGGGGCACTGTGCGTCAACCTCGACGTCACCGTCGTGAACCAGATGCACGCCCTCGTCGGCGGCCTCGCCGGGGTCGACGCCGTGCCCGGGACGGCGCCGACCACCACGTTCGGCGACGACATCACCGCCGTACTGGACTCCGTCGTCGACGCCCGCCAGCTCCGCCAGAACAAGCCGTGGCACCAGCTCAGCCGGGCGGAACGGATCGAACTGTTCCAGGACCTGGACCGGCAGGGCGTCTTCGCGGTACGCGGCGCGGTGCAGCAGGTCGCGACGCGGCTCGGCATCTCCCGCGCCTCCGCCTACAACTACCTGGCCGCGACCCGCACCCGCTGAGCCGCCGACCGGTCACCCGATCTCGACGACACGCGCCCAGGCGGGTGGCTCGTCCGGTACGTAGCCGTCCTCGCTCCAGGTTCTGCCGTACCGCCTCGGGAACAGGCCCACCACCGTCCGGCACGGCGGCTGCGCCTGGGGCCAGGGCGTCTGCCCGTCGGTCAGGGCCACCACGACGTCCGGCGCCGGGCGGGCCCGCAGCGCTCTGGCGAAGCCCGCGCGCAGGTCCGTACCGCCGCCGCCCACCAGCACGATGCCCTCCGCCCGGCACAGCGGGTGCGCGGTCCGGGCGGCCGCGTCGCAGGACACCACGGACATCAGGTCGCGGCGGCCGCCGACGGCCCGGGAGACGGCGGCCACCTCCAGCAGGGCACCGCCCAGTTCGGCGTCGCTGACCGACGCGGAGGTGTCGATGACGACGCAGACCCATGCCTGCGGGCGGCGGGCTCGCCGAGGGTGCCGTCCCAGACCGCGAGGCCGACGCGCTGTGCGGCGCCGGCCCAGGCGGGCGGGGTCCGCACCACCAGGTGCAGGGGCCTGCGCCCGCTGTCGTAGCGGGCGAGCGGCATGGTCAGCCCGGGACGCAGCAGACCGGCGGGGGCGATCCTCGGCAGGTGCCAGCGCAGCAGGTCGGCGCGGATCCGGTCCCGGACGTCCCGGCCCTGGTCGCGGGCCAGGGCACGCAGGTCGAGGTCGATGTCGAAACCGGCGGCCGCGCAGGCCCCGGCCCAGTCGCCGGTCTCCCGGCGGGCGGTCGCGGTCTCGATCATGGCGGGCGGCACGGCGAACTCGCGTACGCGCCGCCAGAGGGTGAGGCGGGTGTCCCCGTCCGTGAGGTGAGTGGCCATCAGCGCTCACCTTGCGTGGACGGGACCCCCGATCCGTGAAGAGAGTGAGTGGTCATCGCCGGGAGCATACGGTGAGCCGGCCGGCCAGGCATTTACGCGCCCGCCGTCCTGACGATCGCTCAGTCCTTCTTGACGGCCACTCCGCCGTAGAAGCCGATCTCTTCCGAGCCGGCCGGCGGGGTGGTGTCCGGGCGCCAGAACGGGACCTGGGCCACGCCGGGCTCGACCAGCTCGAAGCCCTCGAAGAACCGCTCGACGCGGTCCCGGGGGCGCAGCGTCATGGTGGCGGTGGCGTTGTTGTAGACGGCCTGGGCGTCGCTGCGGTCGGCGAAGTCGGCCGTGGCGTGCGAGAGCACCAGGAAGCTGCCGGGCGGGAGGGCGTCGCGCAGGGTGGCGACGATCCGCTCGGGCTCCTCGTCGTCGCGCACGAAGTGCAGGATGGCGACGAGGAAGAGGGCCACCGGCCGGCCGAAGTCGATGACGCGCCGCACCTCGGGGTGGTCCACGACGGACTGCGGGTCGCGGAGGTCGGCGAGGACGATGCTGGTGGAGCCGGAGCGGCTGAGCAGCGCGTCGCCGTGCGCCTTGACGATCGGGTCGTTGTCGACGTAGGCGACGCGCACGTCGGGTGCCAGCCCCTGGGCGACCTCGTGGATGTTGGGCGAGGTGGGCAGCCCGGTGCCGACGTCGAGGATCTGGCGGACGCCGCTGTCGATGACGTGGCGGACCGCCCGCTGGAGGAACGCCCGGTTGGCCCGCACCCCGATGAACACCTCGGGCGCGACGGCGGCGAGCCGGTCGGCGGCCTGGCGGTCCACCTCGTAGTTGTCCTTGCCGCCCAGCAGGTAGTCGTAGATCCGCGCGGGGTGCGGCTTGCTGGTGTCGATCTCCACGGGCCGTATGCCGTCCTGCGTCACGTGCGCTCCTCTCAACGGCCGCCCCGGCCCCCCTTGGCACACCGACGGCAGGCGACAGCTTTCCACACCAACTTCACTGCCCACGCACCGAGTTCCCCTGCCACACAGGTCACACGGTGCACAGCCGCCACTCCGACCGGTGGGCGGAGTCGCCCGGGCCGGACCGATCTGACTACCATCTGGTCCAGGTGTCCGGGCAGGTGTCCCGGTTTGGTTGGGGGTTTCGTATGGTTACCGGTCGTGTGGTGCGGTTCGACAGCTCGCGCGGGTACGGGTTCATCGCTCCGGACGGCGGCGGCGAGGACGTCTTCCTGCATGTGAACGACATGCAGATGCCGGAGTCCTACGTCCGGCCGGGTGTGGCCGTGGAGTTCGAGATCGAGAGTGGCGAGCGCGGGCCGAAGGCGTCCGGCGTCCGGCTCGCCCGGGGAGCCGACGTCAGGACGCTCGGCCCGGACGACGATTCGCTGTGCGACCTGCTCAGCGCCGACGAGTTCACCCGCGAGGTGACCGAGACGCTGCTGGCGTCGGCGCCGACCCTGACCGCCGAGGAGATCGTGCGGGTCCGGGGCGCCCTGGCCCAGTTCGCGAAGAACCACGGCTGGATCGAGGGCTGACCCGCCCCCGGGCGGATCCGGGGAGGCGGCGGGCCCCTTCCCGGGGGTTCCGGGGTCACGGCACGGCGGGTCCGGTCAGGTAGCGGCCCTGCTCGTCGTACGGCCAGACGTTGGGCAGGCAGCCGTGCATGCCGTCGATCTGCTGCATCATCACGGGGGCCGGCCGGCCGGGTCCGGGACAGGTGACGTGGCCGTGGTGGAGGAAGTGGCCGACCTCGTGGTTGATGATCAGCGCCCGGTAGTCGTCGACGCGCTTGGCGTAGACGGGGGTCGCGAGCAGCCAGCGCCTGAGGTTGACCATCACGTGCTGGGCCACGTTGCAGTTGACCCGGCCCCTGGTGCGCAGACCGTACTGCCCGCAGATCCTGTCCACCGTCCCGGGCGTCGCGACCTGGACGAAGAAGTCGGCCTGACCGCTCGACACGCGTTCGAACGCCGAGTGGCCGTCGGTGGTCCAGCCGCGCCGGTCGGCCAGGATCCGCTCGACCTGACGGGCGACGTCGGCGGTGGACAGGCTGATGCCGTTCTCGACCTCGACCCGGTAGCGCAGGACGGTGCCCGACCCGACCCGGGTGCTGGAGCCGGCCGCGGTGACGAAGGTGCCCGGACCCGTGGCCGGGATCGAGGGCGTCGCCGAGGTGCCGGTGTCCGGGGAGGCCCCGGCGGTGACCGGGTTCGGTGAAGGCGACGGCGACTGTGAGCCGTGCGCCGGGGCGGTGGCGCCGAGGCGGCCGGACCGGGCCCGTTCGGTGGGCTCGCCCCGTGCGTCGGCGGGTCCGTCATGCGTACCCGAGGAAGCCGTGTACACAGCCACGAGACCGACGCCGACCAGGACGGCCAACGCGGCCAGGGCTCCCCAGAGCGGCCCGGTCCGTCTCCGGTCCCGGCGGACGGCGTGCGAGGGACGGCCGCGACGAGGGCCACCGGACGAACGTGCTGTGGGCGTGGTCATGACCGTCAGGCTGTGATCGGAATGTGATCGGACCTGGCGCAAACGATAACGAAGAGATAACGGACGCGACGTTGCAGGTTTATATGATCGTCCCGTAACAACCGCACGGCTGTGCGGATGCCCTGCAGATGCC